>CALMBS010000138.1 GCA_937860285.1 uncultured Chloroflexota bacterium | reverse complement strand
GAAACGCCGACTACGTGCTGACTCCGCACCTGCGGACGAAGGTGGAGGCGTTCCTGGACATGATAGGACGCAGTCGCCGTCAGTCCCGGGAAGCAGGTCATTCCATGAAAGGCAGGGTTTATGGGCTCAGTTCGTAAGTGGCGGCAGAAGAAGATGGCCAAGCACAAGCACAAGAAGATGATGAAGAAGACCCGGTGGGAGCGGAAGCACAAGTAGTCTTCCTGGCAGCTTGACGGTCCACCAATAGATACATGGGCGGGGGCAGGCCGCCCGGCCTGCCCCCGGCGGTCCAGAGAGGCAGTCGGTTCACGTTCCCCAAAAAATGTGAAGGAGGGCATTGATGGCAACGAAGGTCGGTATCAATGGATTTGGTCGCATTGGGAGGCTGGCGCTCAAGGCCATGCTGCAGCGCCATCCGGACAAGCTGGAGGTGGTGGCCATTAACGACCTCACCGACGCCAAGAGCAATGCCCACCTGCTGAAGTACGACAGCAACTACGGGCCGTTCCCCGGCAAGGTGGAAGCCACGGCGGACTCCCTGGTGGTCAACGGCAAGCCCATCAAGGTCCTGGCCGAGAGAGACCCGGCCAAGATCAAGTGGGGCGACCTGGGCGTCCAGGTAGTGGTCGAGTCGACCGGCCTCTTCACGGACGGTCCCAAGGCCGCCGCCCACCTTCAGGGCGGCGCCAGGAAGGTGATCATCTCCGCCCCGGCCAAGGACGAGGACATCACCATCGTCCTGGGGGTCAACGAGGACAAGTACGACCCGGCCAAGCACCGGGTCATCTCCAATGCCTCCTGCACCACCAACTGCGTCGCGCCGGTGGTCAAGGTGCTCCACGAGACCTTCGGCGTGACCAAGGCCCTTATGTCAACGATCCACGCCTACACCAATGACCAGAAGATCCTGGACATGGTGCACAAGGACCTGCGCCGGGCGCGGTCTGCCGGGACCAGCGTCATCCCCACCACCACCGGGGCCGCCAAGGCAGTCACCCTGGTGCTGCCGGAGCTGAAGGGCAAGATCCACGGTGTGGCCTTCCGCGTGCCCACGAGCACGGTCTCCCTGGTCGACCTGGTGGCCGACCTGGGTAAGGACGTCAGCGCGGAGGAGATCAACCAGGCCTTCCAGAAGGCCGCCGCCGGCCAGCTCAAGGGCATCCTGGAGTACACGGACGAGCCCCTGGTGAGCATCGACTTCAAGGGCAACCCGGCCAGCTCCACCGTGGACGGCCTGAGCACCATGGTCATCGGCGGCAACATGGCCAAGGTCCTGGCCTGGTACGACAACGAGTGGGGCTACTCGTGCCGCCTGGCCGACCTGATCTACTTCATGGCCGGCAAGGGGCTCTAGGCCAGGCCTGTCGCGGCGGCAACCAGGCCCTTGACGAAGGGGCGTCCCGGCATATACCATCGTCCCTGATGGTCGTGCAACCACGCACCTGTCCTGTCCGTTTCTATTGTATGGACCTTTCCTGCCGCGGGCCTGCCCGCGCTCTGTTCCTCCTCGCCGTTTCTTTCGTGGTCTGCTGCCTGGCGCTGGGCATGGGCGCGCTGCCCGGGTCCCAGCCGGCCGGATCAACCCCACCCGCGCCCGAGTCAGCCCCCGAACCCTCCGTCACCTGCACCCCCCTCGGCCTGTACGGTGACATCACCATGCAGCCGGTCACCGGCAGCCTGAACGACACCGGCGGGGACCTGACCTTCGTGGGAACGACCAACGGGCTGTACGCGGTAGCCTCTGACGGCAAGCTCAGCCACTTCCTCTACTCGCCTTTCGGCATCAGGCACATCGCCCTGATCGAGGATGTCACCGGAGACGGGACCCGCGAGGTTGTCGTCGCGCTGAACGACACCCAGGTGCCGGCGCTGCGCTGCTACGACGGCGCCACCTGGGAGAAGCTGTGGCAGTTCGCCCCCATGGCCCGGATCTGGGACCGGCTGTGGGTGGACCGCCAGAGCATCATCACCAATCTGGGGGTGACCGGCGAGGGGGACTCGCAGAGCGTGCTGATAACCTCGGGCCGGTGCGCCCTATCGCTGAATGCCGCGAACGGCGCCGAGCAGTGGCGGTCCACCACGCCCTCGGCCCTGTGGCGGATGGTGACCCTGGCGGACCTCAACGAGGATGGCTCCGGGGAGGTGCTGGTGGGGTGCGACGGCGGACAGCTCATCTGGCTCGACGCCGGGACCGGCAAGTGGGAGTGGCAGACGAAGCTGCCGGAGCACGACGCGGACTCAGTATCCGTCTCACACCTGATAAGCGACATCATCGTCCTTGATGAAGAAGGAGGACTGCTGGCCACAGCCTCGGGAGATGGATCGGCGCAGGTATTCGACCTGCGGGCCAGGAAGCTGATGTGGGACACGCTGGCATTCGAGGAAGTCAGCGGCAATCCCGACCTGTCAGTCAGTGTGCTACTGTCGGTGACGGCCGACATCACCGGCGACAGCCTGGGGGAACTGCTGTTGACCCAGGCCTTCGACCTCAGAGATGCCAGTGGATCCGTGAGCGCCAACGGCCGGGCGCTCTGCGACTCCGCCGGCAACGTGGTCTGGAAGACAGACAGGCCGCAGGAAGGATCCCTGGTGTGGCCCGGCGTCGGGCTGGAGACAGACCTGTTCGAAGGCCAGCCTGTCTACCTGAACGTAGCGGACAGCGACAACAGCCGGACCGCGATGACCATGGTGGACGCCAGGGACGGCCGGTCGGTCCTGCGGACGGTCCCGCTGGACGCAGTGGGCAGCGGCAGTGTCGTGATGAAAAGACCGCAGGGAGACGGCTACCTGGCGTTCTCGTCCAGCGCCGACCTGGCGGCCATTTCGGCCGGGGGCGGCCTGCTCTGGTACTATCCCAGGATCACCGGCATCGAGGCGGAAAGGGGCAACTTCGTCGGCAACGGCACCGAAGACCTCGTGCTCGAGTGGGGGTCCACTGCGGGGCCGTACTCGGAGTCCAGCGTCAGGCTGTTCCAGGTGATGGACGGGGCCACCGGGGCCGTAGCCTGGTCCTACGAGGTGCCGCACGCCGAGTGGGTCAGCGGTGGCGGCCTGAAGGCGCTGCAGGTGACGGCGGACCTGGCGGGAGGCGATGGCGTCCCGGACATTGCAGGCTGCCTCAGGGAGAGGGTCTTCATCTTCAGCGGCCGGGACGGGACGGTCTCCAGCTTCGACGCCGGACAGCCGGTGTCGTCCCTGGGGATCATCCGCAATGGCGCCGCCGGGGTGGCTCTTGTCCTCAACGCGTCTGAGCCCTCATCAGAGAACGCGGGGGGGCTGCTCATCGTGGACCAGGCCGGGGAAACCATCTGGTCGACGGTGGCCGCCACCTGGCTGGGTGACGAAATCGGCAGCTTCGTCACGCTGGATGATATCAACTCCGACAACGTTGGCGACCTGGCGGTCTACTCCGGCAGCAGGATACTGGTCCTTGGAAGCACTGGTGACGCCTCCGGCTACGAGGTGCGGCAGACCATCCCCGCCGAGAGCGGGGTCACCATCCGGCTCCCGGAGATGGTGGGGGACAGTGACGGGGACGGGGCCAGGGAGCTAGCCTTCCTGCAGGAGGGCCCACCACAGACAAGGGAGTCGAAAGGCGGATACTACGCCGATACCCCTCACCACTCGCTCTGCGTGCTGTCGCCCGAGGACGGGCAAGTGCTGTTCAAGGCTGACCTGCAGGGGACCATCGAGGGCTACGATCTCGGGTGCGGGGACTTCAACGCCGATGGACGCCCGGATTCGGTGGTGCTGGTCCAGGAATCCTTCCAGGACGAGGAGGGGTACGGGGAGAGAGCCTTCTTGAGGATACTCTCGGGAAGGGATGGCACGCTGGTGTGGGAGACAGGCAGAGTGGGCTTCGACTACGGTTTCGGCTACAGCAGTGAGGGTGGCGTGGCCTTCACTGACCTGCGAGTCATGAATGTCGGCGACATCAATGGCGATGGCGCCGACGACCTCGCCTGGGCCCTCAAAGAATGGGATGTGCGCGAGTACGGCCACGCCCTCGAGCAGGGGCGCCTGGAGGTCTTCGACGCGCTCCACAACACAACGTTGAAGGACATCGCCGTCACCATGCCGCTCGAGATCGGCAGCGGAACCGTCGTCGACGGACGGACCAGCGAAACCATGCTTCTGACCGATGTCGATGCCGACGGTCATGGGGAGGTAATCATGGCAGCCGGGGAGCCGTGGTTGCCCACGTATGACCCGGATTCGTCCGCCAACCAGGACGACGGTCAGAGCTCCCCGCGGTGCCTGGTCCTGGTGGACCTGGACAGCGGACGGCGCACCTGCGCCTTCACCGGATTCGACCCGGCCGGCGTGGCGGTGCTGCCGGGCCAGCGGCCGGGGGTGCTGGCCCTGGCTGCCTGCGGCGGGTTCTGCTTCCTGCACCTCGACGCCGATCTGCAGCTCACATCGCCCGAGAACGGGGCCAGTTCCGGGCCCGCCGTGGGAGTCTCCTGGGAAAGCCGGTCTGGCGGCGGCTGCCAGGTGTTCGTGGATGGGGTCCGCAACGATATCACCAGCGGCTTCGAGTCCGACCTGTACCTCGGCCAGGGCGAGCACCAGATCGTGGTCAGGTCCATCGACGATTGGGGGCGGGTGTCCTACGGTCCCGCGGACCTGGATACTCCCGTCACCATCAGTGTGGCCCCGTCCCCCTGGAAACCGGTGTGGCTGGTGATCGGCCTGCTGGCCCTGGCGGTCGTGACGCTGGCCCTCTTCTATCCCAGGCTGCACCGCCGGTGGCGGGCGCGCAGACTCCCGCATGGAGGTTCAAATGTCCGCTAGCGCGATCATAGAGACCCGGGGGCTGACCAAGAGATACGGCAAGCTGGGGGCCGTCGACGGCCTGGACGTGAAGGTCGACAAAGGGACCATCCACGGGTTCGTGGGCCCCAACGGGGCCGGCAAGTCCACCACCATCAAGCTCCTGGTGGGCGCCATCAGGCGCACCAGCGGTGAGGGATTCATCAAGGGGTACCCCATCGGCTCCGTGGACGCGCGCCGGGCCATCGGCTACTCCCCCGAGCGTCCCTCCTTCTACAAGGACTGGACCGCCTTCGACTACCTGGTCCACATGGCCGCTTTGAGCGGGATCAAGACCACCGAGGCCGAGAGCCGCAGCCAGGAGCTCCTGGAATGGCTCGAGCTGGCTGACTTCGCCGGGTCAAAGGTGGGCGGGTTCAGCGCCGGCATGAAGCAGCGGCTGAGCATCGCCCAGGCCATGACCCACAAGCCGGAGCTGCTGGTGCTGGACGAGCCCACCGCCAACCTGGACCCGGACGGCCGGATGTCCCTCCTGGAGAAGCTCAAGGGCCTCCCGCGGGAGCAGGGCGTGACCGTCTTCATCAGCAGCCACATCCTGTCGGAGCTGGAGTACCTCATCGACTCGGTGACCCTGATCAACAAGGGCCGCACGGTGGCCGAGGACAGCGTCAAGGACATGAAAGAGGAGATGGCCCTGAACCGCTATGTCCTGAACACGTCCAACAACGAGGCGGTGCTGAAGGCGCTGGAGGGCCACCCGTGCATTCAGCAGATGGAGCGCGCCGCCGACGGCGTCATCCACATCAGCAGCCCGGACATGGCGAAGCTCCAGGTGGCCGTGATGGAGGCCGTAACCAAAACGGGCAGCCTGCTCAAGACCTTCGGCGAGGAGCAGGTCAGGCTGGAGGACATCTACCGCAGCACCATGGACCAGGGGAGGGAGGAGTAGATGGGATTCGCCGCCATACTGCGCAAGACGCTCATCGACCTCACGGGGTGGAAGAGGACCCTCACCCTCATGGTGCTCGGCCTCTTCCTGCCGGTGATTACCGGCATATTCTGGCGCTTTGAGCTGGAGAACGCCGGGCTGTCGCCGGAGATGGAGACCTACGTGGTGGTCAAGCACTTCATTGGCATCTCCTTCATCTGGACCGCCGGGCTGTTCCTGGCCATGGCCGTGGTCACCAGCGCCGCGGGAGCCCTCTCCAAGGAGGCCGGCGACGGCACGCTCCTCACCCTGGTCAGCAAGCCCATATCGCGGCGCCAGATCGTGCTGGGGAAGTTCGCCGCCATAGTGGTCCATGCCCTCCTCATGATGGCCATCATCCTGCTGACGCAGGCGGTCCTCCTGTGGTTCATGCTTCCGGTGGACGCGCCCACCTTCGCCGCGCTGCTGGCCGCCGTCCCCTGGATCCTCCTCTACTCACTGCTGGTGATCCTGGTGTTCAGCTCCATATCGCTGGCGATGTCCTCCCTGATCGACAATCAGGTGGCCATCACCGTGCTGGCCTGCGGGGTGGTCCTCTTCATGTTCTTGTTCGGCCCCATAAGCAGCATCTTCGGCCTGCATTCGGAATCCTACGAGAACAACCACATCTACCTGATGGACGGCTCCTACCAATTAGGCAACGCCTTCGCGCCCGCCCTCGAGCAGGCGCTAGGCGGGGAGATGCTGCCCGCCAATGAGCTCAATGAGATACGGATATTCACCGGCATATTCGGAGGGAACCGGTGGGAGGAGTACTACCCCTGGGAAGAAACCTCCGAGTACCAGTACCCGGGGGAGCTGGCCAACTACGTCAGACCCTGGGTATCGGTGGTTCTGCTGATGGTGCTCACCGCCGGATCTCTGGCGGTGGCCGTGGTGATGACGGAGCGCAAGGATGTCGGGTAGGGGAAGGGGAATGGCCAGGATGGCGAGATTGCTGGCCATCGTGCTGGCGGCAGCCGGCATTGTCGTTGCCGGGCTGCTGGCCGCCGGCGCCCTGGTCGCGCGCCAGGGGCCTACGGACCGGATTGAACCGCCTGCCGCTGACCCGGTGGCAGAGGCCTCGGTCACCTGCCTGCCCTTCGGCCTCTACGCAGAGGGCCTGGCAGAGATGGTCATGGGCAGCTTGAGCGACGGCAGCGGAGACCTGGTCTTCCAGGGGACCTACGCCGGGCTCTATGTCCTGGACCTGAACGGCAATCTGCGGCACTTCCTGTACTCCCCTCTCGGAGTGCGCTATGTCACGCTTATTGATGATGTCACCGGCGACGGCATCCGCGAGGTGGTGGTGACGCTCGGCGGCACCCAGGTGCCCGCGCTCCGCTGCTACGACGGAGTCACCTGGGAGAGACTCTGGCAATATGCCCCGATGGTGAAGGTCTGGGACGACAGGCACTGGACAGAGCGCCAGACATCCATCACCAGCCTCGCGGTGATGCAAAACGAAGGCTCGCAGAGCCTGGCGATGGTCTCCGATGGGCTGGTGCTGGCCGTGGACGCCAGGGACGGCGCCGAACGCTGGCGGTCGGGCGCCACACGCAACGCCAGCAGCCTGGACTCCCTCGGCGATCTCAACGGTGACGGCGACGACGAGGTCTTCGCGGCCGCGACGGACGGACGCCTCTTCCTGCTCGATGGACAGACCGGTGAAGCCAGGTGGCAGACCCGGCTGCCGGAAGCTGTCGCCTACGGCGAGGCCACCCAGACAACGGCACAGGAAATCCTGACCGTGGACCGTGAAGCAGGCCAAGTGGCGGTGGCCTCAACGGACGCCTCCGTGCGGCTCTACAACCTCAAGGACAGGGGGCTGGAATGGGAGCTCGAGCTGACGCCCGAGGAATTCGGCTCCGGGGGGGGCATGGCAGTGGCCCCCAACGCCACGGCCGATGGCCGGCCGGGGATCCTCGCATCCTACCAGGGCTCACTGCAGCACGGCGGCGGGTCCGTGGAGAGCCGGCCCCGGATGGCGCTCCTCGATGCCTCCGGGAACAGGCTCTGGGACAGGGACTGCGGGAACTGGAGCTGGTCCCTCAGCGTCGGCACCTTCGGCGGCAGGCCCGTGGTGATCGCGGCCGGGCAGGACATGATTCGGCTGCTGGACCTGGCCGACGGCGAAACGGTGCTCAAGACCATAGACTCGTCCGGACTGGAGGGGGCGCCCTACAACGTGCGGCAGATCGGGGCGGATGCCTTTCTGGTCGGCAGCGAGATGGCGGCCCTGTCGTCCGCGGGGGACGTCCTGTGGCGCTATCCCCTCATCCGCAACGTCAGGGCAGCCCCGGGCCGCTTCGTCGGCGATGACGCGGAGGACTTCCTCTTCAGCGCCCAGTGGAAGATGGAGTCCTGGAACTACTCCCCCTCCGTCAACGAGGACGGCATCACGCTGGCCGCTCCCCCCTACACGACCTCGATGGAGCCGCCGGAGCCACAGATGCGATTGCTGAAGGTAATGGACGGGGCCACCGGAGGAATCGCCTGGTCCTACGAGGTATCGCCAGGCGACCTGAGGGACGGTGGCGGTCTGCAAGGGGTGGAGGTGACATCCGATCTGATGGGCGCCGACGGCGGCCAGGACGTCATCGGCTACCGCGGCGACTCCGTCTACGTCTTCGACGGCAGCAGCGGCGAGCTGACCACCTTCTCCGCGGGGCAGCCGGTGGGGTCACTGCAGGTTATGCGGAACGGGGCCTCCGGCTACGCCATCGCGGTGGTGGCCACCGACAACCTGACCGTCTTCGACAGCGCCGGCGCCGCCCTCTGGACCACCACGGGCGCCGAATGGGTAGACGGCGCCACCGTAAGGTTCACGGCGCTGGACGACATCAACTCCGACAACGTCGGCGACCTGGCGGTCCTCTGCGAGAGCCAGATCGTCCTGCTGGAGAGCTCCGGCAGCGCCGCCTCGTATCTGCCGCACCTGACCTTGGATGCGGAGACGGGGTGCCTGATCGAGTTCGCCCAGGTGGTGCCGGACGCCAACGGAGACGACGTGAGGGAGCTGGCCTATGTCCAGCGGGACCCGGGCACTCCGCAGAATGACCAGGAGTGGGACAAGACTCCCAGCCCACCCTCCCAAGCCATTCTGCTGAAGCGTTCCCCGGTCTCCGGGGAACAGCTCCTGCGAGTCGCCATCCCCGGCTGGACCTCCACCGTCGAGCTCTCCGGCGGCGACTTCGATGGTGATGGCTGCCCAGATGCGCTCATGTGCTGTGACTCCTACCAGGTCTACGGTGACCCCACCTCACCCGGGGAATTCGGCGCAGTACTGAGGGCCATCTCCGGCAGGGACGGTACGACTCTGTGGGAGCACCTGTTGACCAACCAGTCGTCCTGGGGCGGGAGCGGGTGGAAGTCCGGCCTCCCGGCCCGCAGTGCGGGGGACGTTACCGGCGACGGGAAGGACGACCTGGCCTGGCTGTCCCTTTCCTCGGTTGAAGCCTATTCCGGATACTACTGCAGTCAGCAGCGGGTCGAGGTCTACGATGTAGCCAATGACCAGCCGGTAGCCACCGTGCCCGTGAGCCCGCTGCTGGGAGAAGAGTCCGGGGGCTACGGCTGGGCCAAGTACCCTCTGCTCTTCCCGGCAGATGCGGACGGCGACGGCCGGGCGGAGGTGCTGTCCGCGGTCAGCGAGCCGGCAACGATTCCCTACTACGCGAGCAGCCAAACCCCATACCTGGCTGTGGCGGACCCGGATAGCGGCGAACGCCTGACGGCGTTCCTGGGCTTCGACCTGTTGTCGGTCTCGCTGTTCGAGACCCATCGGCCGGGCGTGCTGGGCGTGGCCGGGGCCGGCGGCATCTACTTCTTGAATACGAGCGCCAGCCTCCGGATCACGTCGCCGGCCCAGGGGGCCAGCACCGGGCCGACAGTGGGTGTCCGTTGGGAGGGCACCGGCGAAGGGGAGTTCGTTCAGGTGTTTGTCGACGGCGTGCGCAACCACATAGGGAACGGCTCCGGGATCCAGCTGTACCTGGGTCGCGGCGACCACGACATCGTGGTCTGGTCCATCGACGATTGCGGCCGGATACTCTATGGTCCCGCGGACCTGGGCGCTCCGATATCCATCCGGGTCACGCCGTCCCCCTGGATGCCTGTCATGCTGGTGCTGACTCTGCTGGTGATGGCCGCCGTCATCCTGGCCTTCATCTGCCCCAGGCTGCACCGCATACTGCGGGCCCGGCGGCGGGCGGCGGTGCTTCGCACCTCCCGTAGGTGACGGCGCAACGGACCTCCGCTGGCTCCGTCCCCGCGCGCCATCACCCGCGGCTGGGTACCAGGGCCGGAGAAGAGCGCTCGGCGAGGACGATGGCATCCTGGGTGCAGGCGCTGCGGCAGATGCCGCAGCCGTAGCACCGCCGCGGGTCTATGACCACCTTCTCGCAGGCGATGCTGTACCCCATGGCCCCGAACTGGCAGACCCGCATGCACTGCCGGCACCCGTTGCAGCACTCGGGATCAACCTCCGCCACGTACTCCGCCGGGAACATCATCGGGTAGTCCAGGTTGAGGGTGGCCCGCATGGCCACGCAGTCCGAACGGTCGCAGTTGCAGATGCTCCCGATGAACGGGGTGACGAAGGTCCAGACGGTGTGGCAGAGGCCCTTCCTCTCGATCAACCTCAGGCTGGCCAGGGCCTCTTCCCTGGTGACCGCCTCCAGGCCGCCGGTGTTCGGGCCCGTGAGGTAGTCCGAGCCGAACTGGCGCACCACACCCAGCAGCTCGGACTGCTCGTGCGGGACCATGCTGAGCGCATAGCAGTGTCTCTGCTCGATGCCCGTCATTGCCTGGCGGCACAGGCAGGGCAGCCTGGTAATGGAGTTGACGAAGCCAAAGATGCGCTCCACCTCCTCGATAGGCAGGACCTGCCCGTAATGGGCCCTCTTTTGTCTCCGGTGGACAAAGGGGCTGATGACCGCACGGACATATGACGGAAGCCGCCGGAGCTTCTCCAGCCGCCACAGGGAATGCCGGAAGTACTCCGGGTCCTTGATGAACCCCTGAATAAACTGGCGCCGTCTCAGGTCACTAAGGAAGTCTTCGGAGTAGTATCGGGCCTGCAGGTACCACTTCTGACCCTCGCCGTGAGTGTGGCAGAACTCGCACATCTCCCCCCCTCTGGCATCCCCGCACTGCCAGTTGTGCTGACGGTTGATTATGGTCGCAGCCGCTAGAGCAGCATGCGCAACATGCGCCATGGTCAATTCTGGCAGGGATGAAGGCCAACGGGTACTGTGCCTCCTACGTAGTCACGGGTCGTGCAGGCTACTTAGACAGCGTTCACCACACGCCCTGGCCCAGCGGCACCGAGGCGCGGTCGGCCAGGCTGATGGCGTCCCTGGTGCACACGGAGCGGCAGATGCCACAGCCGTAGCACCGCCGCGGGTCGATGACAACCTTCTCGTGGGCGACGCTGTACCCCATGGCCCCGAACTGGCAGACGCGCATGCACTGGCGGCACCCGTTGCAGAGCCCGGGGTCCAGCTGGGCCACATACTCCGCCCGGAACATCACCGGGAGGCCCGCGGTGACGGTAGCCTGCATGGCCCCGCAGTCCGACCTGTCGCAGTTGCAGATGCCGCCGATGAACGGGGTCACGAAGGTCCAGACGGTGTGGCACAGGGCCTTCTTCTCCAGCTCCCGGAAGCTGGCCAGCGCCTCCTCCCTGGAGAGCCCCTCCAGCCCTCCGGTGTCCGGGCCGGTGAGCCAGCTCGCATCCAGCTCGCGTGCAATACGGGCGAAGCCCGCCTGCTCCTGGGGGACCATGCTGCCCCCATAGCAATAGCGCTGCTCGGTGCCCGTCATCGCCTGGCGGCAGATGCAGGGCAGCCTGACAACGGAGTTGACGAAGCCGAGGATGCGCTCCACCTCCTCGATGGGGACCACCTGGCCGTAGTGGGACTTCTTCTGCCGATTGACGATAAAGGGGGTGATGACCGACCGGACGAAAGAGGGGG
>CALMBS010000137.1 GCA_937860285.1 uncultured Chloroflexota bacterium | reverse complement strand
GCCCGGGGGCCGGCGGACGGGAGGGCTGAGGGCGGGGCTGGGCCGGGCGTCGCGGGTGGGGGGAGGGGCCTGGTGGGGGGTGAGGGTGCATCCGGCAAACATAGGGGAGTATGCAGGGCGGACGGTGCTCGTGGAGGGGGAGGTGGTGCGGGGGACGGAGTACGGGGATGGTGGCGCCTGGCTGGGTGTCTCTGCCCTGCGTGTCTCGTGGGGAGGCCGCAGCCAGCCGGCATCGGGCCAGGTGGTGGTCTACACCGATCCCTTTCCGGCATACAGCCAGGGAGACGTATTGAGCATAGAGGGGGAGATCAGGCCCGTCACCGAGATAGAGAACACCGGCTACCGTGACTTCCTGGTGCGGCAGGGTTTCGCCGGGACCGTGAGCGATCCGGCCGGGATCGAGCTGCTGGGCCGGAGCTGGCTCTTCAGTGTGAGGGACCGGCTGGCCGGGTCGCTGAGGGTGGCCCTGGCGGAGCCCCAGGCCTCGCTGGCGGAGGGACTGCTGCTGGGCGTGCGGAGCCACCTGCCGGAAGGGCTCAAGAGCGACTTCTCCAGGACGGGCACCTCCCACCTGCTGGCCATCTCCGGGTTCAACCTGGCCCTGATCGGGGGTGGTGTGCTGGGCGCGGCCGCCAGGGTCTTCGGCCGGCAGCGGGCCTGGTACCTGGTGGTGACCCTGGCGGCCGTCTGGATGTACTCGGCGTTGACGGGCATGCAGCCGCCGGTCCTGCGCGCTGCGATCATGTTCAGCCTGCTGCTGGCCGGCCTCTGGCTGGGACGGCCGGGCAGCGCCATTACGGCCCTGGGCCTGGCCGGCGCCGTCATGGCGGCCCTGGATCCCCGCGTGGTACGGGACGTGTCCTTCCAGCTCAGCTTCGCATCGGTGGCGGGGCTGGTCCTGCTGCAGCCGCGACTGCAGCAGTGGGGGGAACGGGTGATCCTTGAGGGCCGGTGGCCGGCCTCCATAGCCCGGCCCGTGTTCACCAGCGTGGCCGTTGGCCTCTCTGCGATCGTGGCCGCTCTGCCGCTCCTGGCCTACCACTTCCAGTCGATATCGCTGGTGGGGCTGCCGGCTACAGTGGCGGCCTCGGCCTTCGTCAGCGCGGCCACCATGACGGCCGGAGCTACGGCTGTCGTGGGTCTCTTCTGGCCGGGCGCCGCCAGGGTGGTGGGGTACGTGGCCTCCTTTTTCCTGATGTGCATCGTCGGGGTGGTAGAGGCCTTCGCCCGCGCGCCCCTGGCCTCGATCGGGACCGGGGGGGTGCCGGTGGGGCTGGTGTGGGCCTACTACCTGCTGCTGGCGGGCGCCGTGGGCCGCCGGCGGCTGAAGTCATCGGCCGCCGGGGCGTTGAGATGGGCGCGGCGTCTCGCGGGCCGTCTGGCCGATGCCGCCTGGCGGCTGCCCCGGAAGCGCACGGCAGGCGTGCTGGTCCTGGGCGCCTGCCTGGCCTGGACCGGCTTCGCCTCGGTGCCGGGGGACCGGCTCCAGGTGATCTTCCTGGACGTTGGCCAGGGCGATGCCATCCTGATCATCACTCCGTCCGGTCAGCAGATACTCATCGATGGCGGGCCGGACCCGGACACGGTGTGCCAGCGCCTGGGCGAGGAGTTGCCATTCTGGGACAAGAGCCTGGATATGGTGGTGCTGACCCACTGCCACGATGACCACCTGGCTGGCCTGATGGGGGTCCTGGACCGATACGAGGTTGGCCAGGTGCTGGAGTCCGGCTTCGGATCGGGGCCGCTCTACCGCCAGTGGCTGGAGCGGGTGCAGGGCAGGGGCGTCCCGTTGACCGCCGCCCGGGCCGGGCAGGAGATCGACCTGGGCGAGGGCATGGTCCTGGAAGTCGTCCATCCCTCCGACAGGCTCATACAGGGCACGGTGTCGGAGGCCAACAGCAACTCCATAATACTGCGGCTGGTCTGGAATGAGGTCAGCTTCCTCCTCGCCGGCGACGCGGACATGGAGGCTGAAGAGGATGTCCTGCATGGGGGCGTGGTGCGTGACCTGCGCAGCGACGTGCTGAAAGTGGGGCACCATGGCAGCGGCCTCTCGACGTCCCCCGCGTTTCTGGCGGCGGTCGAGCCTGAAGTGGCGGTGATCTGCGTCGGCGCCGGCAACCCGTTCGGACACCACGGTGAGGAGACCCTGGCCGCCCTGAACGGAGTGGACCTGTATCGCACGGACGAGCAGGGCACCATCTCCTTCAGCACGGATGGGGAGAGGCTGTGGGTCGGGACGTCCGGACCGACTGCCGACTGATGGCCGGGACCGGCACCACCCCTACCAAAACCCCCGGCGAAGTGGTATGGTGGGACCGGAATCCGCTGCCGGGAAAGGAGTCCGGGTTGGCAGAGACTGACGTTTTCTATGTGGGCGTAGCGCCGCCGGCGTCCCTCGATCCCGGCCTGGTAGAGGCGGTGGCTTCCGTCGCTGCCAGGGATGTCTTCGGGACGCGCGTTATCCTCGCCAGCAAGATTCCCCGGATAGTGGGCCGCTACGGCAGTCTCCAGGAGGCAGAGGCCATTGCCGGCAAGCTGAGACCCCTGGGCCTGGTGGCGGTGGTCTGCGGCCAGACCGAGCTTTGCCGTCCTTCACCCGCCAGGTTCCGGGGGCACACCATGAAGGTGGGCGAGGGCGGGATCACGTTCTGGGACAGGCGGGGGCAGTCGCGGTTGGTGGAGGCCAATAGCGTCCTGCTGGTGCTCAGGGGAACGGCCCGAACGCCGGTCCAGACGGAGACCGCCAAGACGAAAACGCAGCTTAACCTGGCCGCCACCGTCGTGACGGGGGGCATCCCCATCACGCGCAAGGTGGTGGAGAAGAGCAGCAGCGAGTCCCTCAAGATGGAGGATTTCGTGCGGGCCTTCGACCGGACGTCCTCGGAGCCTGTGGTGGAGGTCTTCCAGAATGACTTCGACTACAGGTGCCTGGGGGAGAAGAAGGGCTTCTCATCACAGGAGAACATCAACGTCATCGCCGGTGAGTTCCGCCGCGCTTTTCCGGGCGCGGTATTCGACAGCAGGCTGACGGCCCGCTTCAAGGCGGATGTGCCCTTTGCCACGCCGGAGGAGGAAACGGAGATCAACGGCAAGCTGATCTACCTGTGTCTCCGGGCCGCTACTCCCCGATGATCTTGACCAGGACCCGCTTGCGCCGGCGGCCGTCGAACTCGCCGTAGAAGATCTGCTCCCAGGGCCCGAAATCCAGGCGGCCGTTGGTGACCGCCACCACCACCTCCCGCCCCATGACCTGGCGTTTCAGGTGCGCGTCAGCGTTGTCCTCCCCGGTCTCGTTGTGCTGCCAGCGGCTGCGGGCATGGGGCGCCAGCTGCTCCAGCCACTCTTCGAAATCGTGGTGGAGGCCGCGTTCATCGTCGTTGATGAACACCGAGGCGGTGATGTGCATGGCGTTGACCAGGGCCAAACCCTCCTTGATCCCGCTTTCCTCGAGGCACTCGGCCACCTGGCGCGTGATGTTGATGAAGGCCATGCGCTGCGCGGTGTTGAACCAGAGCTCCTTGCGATAGGACTTCATGGTGTTCAGTGGTCTTCCAGCGAGTAGCGGATGTGGCGCTCCGCGGGGGCCACATCCGCATCGGCGGCGGCGCCCGGGAGGTTGGCGGAGAACGCGAACCCGGACTCGGAGAAGGCCGCGATGCAGGCGTTGGCCACCGCCGGGTCATATAGTATGCCGCTGTTCTTGACTATCTCGTCCAGGGCCTTGTCGGCGCCGATCGAGGGCCGGTACGGGCGGTGCGAGGACATGGCCTCCATCACGTCGGCCACGGCCAGGATGCGGGCCTCCAGCAGGATGTCCTCACCGCGGATGCCGTACGGATACCCGGACCCGTTCCATCTCTCATGGTGCTGCAGGACGGCCCTGGCCACCGGCCAGGGGAACTCGATCTTCTTCAGTATGTTGTAGCCGATCTTGGCGTGGGTCTTGATCATCTCGTACTCGACCTCGTTGAGCTTGCCGGGCTTGCTCAGGATCTCGGTGGGGACGGCGATCTTGCCGATGTCGTGCAGCAGGCCGGCGACGCGTATGCCCTCGATCTTGCCCGGCGGGATCTCCATCACCTTGGCGATGGCGCAGGCCAGGTCGGTCACCCGCATCTGGTGGCCCGTGGTGTACGGGTCGCGGGTCTCGATGGTGGTGGTGATGGCCTCGATGGTGGACTCCATCGTCTTCTCCAGCCGCCTCAGGCTGCGCTGCAGCTCCTGCTCCACCTTCTTCCTCTCGGTGATGTCACGATTGATGCCGCGGTACCCGGCCAGGCGGCCGCTGTTGTCCATGATGGGGACGGCGCTGCTCTCCAGGACCACGCTCCGCCCGTCCTTGTGGGTGGCCGTGTTCTCCAGCAGGGAGAAGGGCAGGCGCTCCGTGGCGAAGCGCCGCATGATCTTGGACACCCGGCGCCCCTCGCGCTGATGCATGAACTCGAAGGGCGTGCGGCCCAGGAGGTCCTGAGGCTCGTGGCCCAGGATGTCACGTACCTTGGGGCTGACGTACGTGTACCGGTTGTTGGCGTCGACTTCCCAGACCCAGTCGCTCGAGGTCTCCACCAGGCTGCGGAAGCGCTCTTCGCTGCGGCGGAGCGAGTCCTCGGCCTTCTTGCGCTCGCTGATGTCCTTGAGCACCCCCAGCATGGCCATGGGTTTGCCGTCTGATCCGCGGATGTAGCTGAAGTTGGCGGCCGTCCAGACAGAGGAGCCGTCGGCGCGGAGGAACTGCAGGTCCAGGGGAGGCGTGTCCCACAAAGCCCCCGGCTGCGCCGACTCCCGGGACAGGGCCTTGGAGAAGGCCTTGATGGCCACCCTGGCCGACTCCCTGGTGAGCATCGACTCTATCGAGCCGCTCATGAACTGCTCATTGCTGTAGCCCAGCATCCGCTGGGCGGAAGGGCTGATGTAGGTGGGCTTCATGTTCATGTCGATGACCCAGATGACATCGGACACGTTCTCAGCCAGCAGGCGGTAGCGCTCTTCGCTCTCCCGCACCGCCTGCTCCGCCTTGACGCGCTCGGTGATATCGCGGAAGTTGGCCACGATGCCGTTGATCTTGGGGTCATGGAGCATGTTGCGGACCATGGCTTCCAGGGTGTGCCAGGTCCCATCCTCATGCATGTAGCGCACCTTGAGGTTCTCGATGGCCTTGCCCGGCTCCTTGAGGACGTCCAACAGAAGGTCGGTGACGAGGGCCAGGTCGTCGGGGTGCAGGCGCCAGTCGGCCATGCTGCGCTCTTTCCAGTCATGGGCCTCATAGCCCGTGGCCCGCGCTATCGACGGGCTGTAGTACTGAATGCTGGCATCGGCGCCGATGATGATGATAGCGTCGCTGGCCTTCTCGATAAGCGCCCGGAACCGCTCCTCGCTGTCCCTCAACGCCTGCTCCGCCTTCACCCGCTCGGTGACATCGCTGAACATGGAGAGCGTGGCCGGCCTGTTCTCCCAGTTGAGGCGGACCGAGCTGACCTGCAGCCACCTGGTGTGGCCCCGCCGGTCGATGATCCGGAACTGGTAGTTGCTGGGAGTGGAGATGCCGGCCGCCCGGCTCAGGTTCAGTGCTACCATCTCGCGGTCTTCAGCGTGGACCAGGTCCACCAGCGAAATGCGGTACAGCTCTTCTTCGCTGCAGCCGGTGAGCTCCGTGAGGCGGCGGTTGAAGAACCTGGTGGCGCCGTCCTGGATAACGGCGATGGCCTCGGCCGCGTTCTCGATCAACAGCCGGTTCTTCTCCTCCGACTCGCGCAGCTTGGCCTCTGCCTCTCTCGTTGCGGTGACATCGATCATGGATACCAGGATGGCCCGCCGGCCGTGGTACTCGAACGACGCGGCGGTGGCGGTGAGCCAGACGATCCTGCCGTCCCGGGTGCCGGACCTGATGGTGGCCACGTCGCGCTTGCCGGGATCGATGAAGGCGGCGGCCATCTGCTCCGCGACCCAGTCGCGGTCCTCCGGCAGGATGTACTCCATCGGGGTGATGCCGATGGCGTCCTCCGCGGACGGGAGGCCGAAGATCCGGGCCACGGCGCTATTGGCCAGCACCACCTTGCCGGTCTCGGCGTCGATGACCTCCGTGCCCAGCAGCGTGGCCTCAAAGAGGCGCTTGTAGTTGGTCTCGCTGGCCAGGAGCGCCTCCTGGGACCTGACCCGCTCGGTGACATCCCGGTAGTTGATAACCAGGCCGTTCACCTTCGGGTCGTGCAGCAGGTTGCGCACCGTGGCCTCCAGGGTGTGCCAGGTGCCATCGGCATGTTTGAAACGGGCGTTCAGGCCCGACATCGTGGCGTTGGGCTCATTCAGCACCTGCGCGTAGGCGGCGGCCACCGCCGGCATGTCGTCCGGGTGGAGGAACCACTCATCGACCGGGCTGCCGGTCCACTCCTCCGGCCGGTAGCCGGACACCTGGGTCATCGAAGGGCTCTGGTAGAGCAACCGGCCGGTGGCGCCCACTATGGCGATGGCGTCCGTCGACTCCTCGATCAGGGTGCGGAAGCGCTCCTCGCTGGCCTTGATCGCGGCCTCCGCCTCCTTTCTTCGCCTGATGTCCCGGCACGCTCCCTGGAACCCGGCCACCCGCCCGTCGAGGTCGCGGACCACCTTGGCGCCGGTTTCCACCCAGACCGTGGCCCCGTCCTTGTGGACCAGCTGGACCTCTGCGGTCTGCTCCTTCAGGCTCCCCGGCTCCTGGCCCTCCCCGACCATCCCGTTCACGTAGAGGTCCGCCATGGCAGCCAGGGAGTCGGAGGAAAGCAGCCCGTCTATGGACTTCCCCAGCATCTCCTCCGCCGTATATCCCAGCAGGTTGGCCGCCGAGGGACTGGCGTAGGTGATCCTGAGTCCCTTGTCCACCACCCAGATGACATCGGAGGCGTTCTCCGCCAGCAGGCGATAGCGGGCCTCGCTCTCCCGCAGGGCCTGCTCTGCCTGGCGGCGGTCGCTGACGTCGCGGGAGACCCCGTGGAAGGCCACCAGCCTGCCGCCGGCATCACGTATGCCGCCGATCTGGTTCTCCACCCATATGGTGGAGCCGTCCTTGCGGTAGTACTCCATCTCGATGGTCAGGGTGCGGTGAGGGTCAGCCTGCGGGTCCTGTTCCGCCGCCGCGTACTCCCCGAGGGCCTTCCTGGCGCGGGACAGCGACTCGGGCGTCGTCTGCTGCGCCGCAGTCTGGAGCAGGCGCTCCTCCGGCGTGAACCCGAGTATCCTCTCCACGGACGGGCTGGCGTAGGTGGTGCGCAGATCCAGGTCCATCGTCCAGATGAAGTCGCTGGTGTTGTCCACCAGGAAGCGGTACTTCTCTTCCGATGCCAGCAGGGTCTCCTCCGCCTGCTTCCTCCAGGTTATGTCCAGGAAGGAGAACAGCAGGGCTGGCTCTCCCTGGTAGTCGGTCCCGGCCGCCACGCCGCTGATCCAGATGCGGCGCCCGTCGTTGGTGAGGACCTGCAACTCGACGGCTTCCTGATGGGCACTGCCCATGGCCTCCGACGCGGTCCTTTCGGCCAGGCGTGACCTGTCTTCCGGGGTGAGGAACTGCAAGGGGTTGACGCCGATGAGATCGTCGGGGGCGGCGAAGCCGAACATCCTGGCGGCGGCCGTGTTGGCCAGCACCACCAGGCCCGTTTTCACGCTCACTACCTCAATCGCGGTCTGCGTGCCTTCGAACAGGCCCCGGTACCGGGCCTCACGGTCTTTCAAGGCTTCCTCGATCATCTTGCGCTCGGTGATGATGTTCATCAGCAGCAGCGTGGCCAGGCGGCCGTCCCATATGAGGAGGGTCACGTTCGCCTCGGCCCAGCCGGTCCTGCCGGACTTGTCCACGAAGCGGAACTGGTAGGTGCTGGGGGATTCCCGGCCCTTCTGCTTCATGACGTAGTAGTCGGCCACCATCTGCCGGTCATCGGGGTGGACCAGCTCCAGGAACGGCTTCTGGGTCAGCTCCGCGATGGGATAGCCTGAGACGGCGGCGGTCTTGGGATTGGCGAACTTGATCACGCCGTCCTGGAGCACGGCGATGGCCTCGCTGGCCGTCTCCACCACCTTGCGGTACCTCTCCTCGGAGGCCAGCAGCCTCTCCTCCGCCGACTTCCGCTCTGTGATGTCGGCGATATTGCCCACGACCCTGACGGTCCTGTCGCCTTCGCGAATGGCCTTGGCGGTGGTGCGGACCCAGCGGCGGTTGCCCTTGAAGGTCATGAAGGGCACCACCAGGTCGAAGGGGGTGCCGTCATCGACGCATCTCTGGAAGGCATCCTTGACTACCTGTCGGTCCATGGGCGGGAAGCACTTGAGGCTCTCGGCCATGTGATCGATGTCGGGCAGGTTTGGGATTTCGTGAATGCGGTAGGTCTCGTCGGTCCAGTGCGCCTGGTTCCGGAGAATGTCGAAGTCCCATCCGCCCACCATGGCCAGCTCCTGGGTGCTGCGAAGCAGGGCCTCGCTCTGCCGGAGGGACTCCTCCGTTTCCATGCGCTCCGTAGTGTCCCGGAAGTTGCACACGATGCCACGCAGCCTGGGGTCGTCCAGGAGGTTCATGGCGCTGGCCTCCATCCATCGCCAGGAACCGTCCTTGCGCTGCACCCGCATCCGGACATTGGTGAGGACCGACCCGGGCTCCTTCTTGAGGGTGTCCAGGCTGCGGAGGATCGTGGGGAAGTCGTCCGGATGGACCGGCCATTGAGTGGGGAGGGATTGCTCCCATTCCACCGGCTTGTATCCCGTGATCTTCGAGAGCGAGGGGCTCTCGAACACTACCCGGAAGTTCTCGTCAAAGACAGCCACCCCGTCCCAGGCGTTCTCCACCACCGCCCGCAGCAGCGCTTCCCTCTCCTTCAGGGCCTCCTCCGCCCGGACTTTGTCCGTGGTGTCATGCACCATTCCCACCGATCGGACCACCTGTCCGGTCTCGTTGCGGATATGCTCGCATCGCTCGTGGACGAAGCGGACGGCGCCGTCCGACCGCCTGACGATGCGGTGTTCGATCTCATAGGCGCTGCTTCCATTCCGAAGCGAGCCCTTGTAGGCCTGGTCGACCGCAGCCCGGTCATCGGGGTGCACCGCGTCCAGGAAGGCCTCGTAGGTGGGGGCGGCCTCCTGCGGCTGCAGTCCGAAGATGCGGAAGGTCTCGTCCGACCAGAAGAGCCGGTTGTCGATGGTGTCCAGCTCCCAGCTCCCCAGGTGGGCGATCTCCTGCGCCCGGTTAAGTCGCTTCTCGCTGTCGCGGAGGGCCTCCTCCGCCTGCCTCCGCTCCGTGATGTCGCGGAAGTTGATCACCATGCCCCTCACCTTGGGGTCGTCGAGGAGGTTGCGTCCGGTGGCCTCCATGGTCCGCCACGAGCCGTCCCTGTGCCGGTAGCGGATAACCACGTCCTGGATGAAGGAGCCGGGATGGCTGCTCAGGGACTCCAGATGGCCGAGCATGGGACGCAGGTCATCGGGGTGCACCTGGAACTTTTCCGGGGTGATGCCCGTCCATTCTTCCGGTGTGTACCCGGTCATCCTGGCCAGCGAGGGGCTCTCAAAGATGACCCTGAAGTCCCGGTCGAAAATGGCCACCCCGTCCCAGGCGTTCTCCATGATGGCCCGCAGGCGCTCCTCCTCGTGTTTCAGCGCCTGCTCGGCCAGGACCCTGTCGGTGACGTCGGAGATCAGGGACATGACGGCCGGCCGGCCGTGCCACAGGTAGGGGAGCTCCTGGATGTTGGCCCACTTGGTCTCTCTCTGGGCGGTGACTCCCTTGGCTGTGAACAGCCCGGGGAAGAACTGGCCGGCATTCAGCTTCTGGTACCTTTCAGCCACCTCCTGCCTGTTGTCCGGATGCACCATGTCCAGGAAGGGGATGCCTATCAGATCGTCCTGCGAAAGGCCGGCCCCCCTGGCGCCGGCCGGGTTGACGTAGGCCACCTTCCCGTCCTGAATAATGAAGATGGCCTCGCTGGCGGCATCGATCAGCTGCATCTTGCTCTCTTCAGCTACCCTGAGGGCGGCGTCCTTGGCCTTCTCTGCCGTGACGTCTCGCATGGTAGTGATGATGGCTGCGCGGCCTTCGTGGTAGACCTCGGTGGCGGTGGCGGAGACCCAGATGCGCCTGTTGTCGGCGGTCATGACCTGCAGCTCGGCGGAATCCTTGTGCTTCCCCTCAATGTTGGTGGCTATCGTCTGGACGATGCGGCTCCGGTCTTCCTCGGCTATGTAGTCCAGGGGGTTCTTCCCGATGATCTCCTCCGGCGACGCAAACCCGAACATGGCGGCCGCGGCCCTGTTGGCCAGGGCCACCTTGAAAGTGGCGATGTCGAGCACCAGGGCGCCGTCGATCATGCCATCGAAGAGCCGCCCGTAGCGGTGCTCGGCTTCCCGGAGGGCGGCATACCTGGCCTTCTCCTCCGTGACGTCCCTCATGGTGGAGACGACTGCCCGGCGGCCCTCGTACTCGATTTCGGCGGCGCTGGCGGAGATCCATATCTCCCTCTTGTCCCTGGTGATGATGCGCCACTCGGACGGGGTCTTATTGCTCCCCTCCAGGTTGGCGGCGATGCGCTGGACGACCCGGTTCCGGTCCTCTTCCGGTATGTAGTCCAGCGGGTCCTCGCCCACCGCCTCCTGTGGCGAGGCGAAGCCGAACATGGCGGCGGCCACCCGGCTGGCCCAGGCTATCTTGAAGGTGGCGATGTCCAGCACGACGGCGCCGTCGAGCATCCGGTCGAACAGACGCTCGTACCGGTGGTCCGCATCGCGCAGGGCGCTATCCCTGGCCTTGTCATGGGTGATGTCCCTGAACGTGGCCAGGACGGCTCTGCGGCCCTGGTAGTCGATCATGGTGGCCCGCGCGGAAACCCAGGCCTCCCGCTTGTCCGCGGTGATGAGCCTTATCTCCACCGGGCGGTCCAGGTCCCGCTCACGGCCCTCAGTCAGGAGCTGGGCGGCGCGCTGGCGTTCCTCCTCGGGGACGAGGTCCATGGGGTCGACGCCCACCAGGGCATCGGCGGAGGCGAATCCGAGGATGCGGGCGGCCTCCCCGTTTCCCAGGACCACCCGGCCGCTCGCGGTGTCAAGCACGACCGCGCCGTCGAGCATCGTCTCGAACAGACGCCTATATGGATCCGAGTCTGCGCCGCGACCCATGTCCCCCCTACCGCATCAATCACCGTCTGCCGGCCGCCCGTTGCCCGGACTCCGGCCAGTGCCGCAGTCCGTGGACCTACAATCAAACCCCGCCGCGGGCAGCACCCGACGGCGGGAATCCTGGCCCGTGACACAGAAATTCCATGCCGCAGGCAGATACATTATACGGCTCGTGTCAAACTGGAAAGTGTCGTGCGGCTCCCTGCTGACGCCGCTGTCGCCCGCCACGCGATCGACGGGACTGGCCCCGTGAAAGACTTTACGGGCCCCGTGAAAGACTCTACGGGCCCCGTGAAAGACTTTACGGGCATGGTATATTAGTGGTCAGAGGTGACTGGCATGCAGTGTCCGGCCTGCAAGGGAATAGTGGCGGTGGTGGAGTACGAGCGGATTGAGCTCGACTACTGCACCAATTGCTCCGGCGTCTGGTTTGATGCTGGAGAGCTGGAGCTTCTGGCGGAGCGTCTTTCGCTGGACGGGGAGGCCATTTCCCTGGGTGACATCATGAATCTGCCGGAGGCGAAGGTGCGTGAGAAAGCCAGGCGCT
>CALMBS010000136.1 GCA_937860285.1 uncultured Chloroflexota bacterium | reverse complement strand
GTGCAGGAGATAACAAAGGTGGTCGGGAGACTGGGCCTATGAGGGTGATTTGAATGGCAGAGAAGATCAGCTTATCTGACCTGAATAAGACATTAACCGAGATGAATGTTCAATCCCTCGAGGGACTTAAGATCGAGGGAGATGTTGAGATCGACCTGGAGATGGGCGCAGGAGGCGTAGGGCCTCTGTTTGCCTATTACTTCGGCCAGGAAGCGGCAAAGATCGCCATGCAGCTCATTAACTTCGCCAAGGCTGTAGGCTATCCCGTTGAGACACTTATGCAGCCGGTGGCAGTGGCTTCCGCCATAGCTCCGGCGCCAAAGGACCTGGCAGCTGCGGCTGCGGCCGTACCCGCCTTCAAGGTGGCCTCCGCTCTGGCCAGCGCCAAGTTCAGCGTGGGCACTGACAAGACCTGGAAGCATCCCATCCAGGAGGTAACATTGGGCGCCACCAAGGCTGACGGCGGAAGCCGCGGTCATGTGGTCAAGCTGGGCGGCGAGAAGGCCATGCCTTTCTTCCCCGATGCCATCATGCCCCATGCTCCCAAGATCACCATGGACGTCTTCGACATGCCCATCGGCATGGCCAAGGCGGTCAAGATGCACTATGAGGATGTCATCAACGCCCCCGGCGAGTGGGCCAAGAAGGCAGTCAAGCAGTTCGGCGCGGACATGGTAACCGTCCACCTGATCAGCACTGATCCCCTGCTCAAGGACACCCCGGCTCAGGAAGCAGTCAAGACCGTAGAGGAGGTCTTGCAGGCTGTAGATGTACCCATATGCATCGGCGGCTCCGGCAATCCCGAGAAGGACCCCATAGTTCTATCCAAGGCAGCCGAGGTATCCCAGGGCGAGCGCGTGCTTATCGCCTCCGCCAACCTGAACATGGACTGGGAGAAGATCGGCAAGGCCTGCGTGGACAACGGTCACGTCTGCCTGGCCTGGACCCAGCTGGAGATCAACTCCCAGAAGGAGCTGAACCGAAAGCTGATGAAGGTCGCCGGCGTTCCGCGCGAGTCCATTGTCATGGACCCGACCACTGCCGCTCTTGCTTACGGACTTGATTTCGCCTACTCCAATATGGAGAGGATCAGGCTCGGCGCTCTCAAGGGCGACGACGAACTCACATTCCCCATGTCCTCCGGCACCACCAACGCCTGGGGCGTCAGGGAGTCCTGGATGGTCCGCTCACCCAACAAGGACGACTCCGATTGGGGAGATAGGATGCTCCGCGGTCCGATCTGGGAGATCTTGACCGGTTACTCTCTGGCCATGGCCGGTGTGGACATCTTCATGATGATGCATCCCCAGGCTGTTGCCTACCTGCATGAGATCACCCAGTCCCTGATGGG
>CALMBS010000135.1 GCA_937860285.1 uncultured Chloroflexota bacterium | reverse complement strand
CGACGCGGCCAAGGGTAGCCGCGGCGCCAGCGCCCTGGTGGTGGAGAAGGGCACTCCGGGTTTCACCTTCGGCAAGAAGGAGAAGAAGATGGGCATCCGCTCATCGGCCACCAGGGAGCTGGTGTTCCGGGACTGCCGCGTCCCGGCGGAAAACCTCATCAGCCGCGAGGGCATGGGCTTCATCGTCGCCATGAGGACCCTGGACCGGTCGCGGCCCGGTGTGGGGGCCCAGGCCCTGGGGATCGCCCAGGGTGCGCTCGAGGCCGCGGCGGAGTACGCGCAGCAGCGGGTGCAGTTCGGCCACGCCATCTCGGCCATCCAGGCGGTGCAGCACATGCTGGCCGACATGGCTACGCAGGTGGAGGCCGCCCGCGCCCTGCTGTATGCGGTGGCCAGGAGCATCGACGCCGGCGCCAAGAGCTTCACCGAGGAGTCGGCCATGGCCAAGCTGTTCGCCAGCGACGTGGCCATGAGGGTGACCACGGACGCGGTGCAGGTGCTGGCCGGGGCCGGGTACATGCGGGACTACCCGGTGGAGAAGATGATGAGGGATGCCAAGATAACCCAGATCTACGAGGGGACCAACCAGGTCATCCGGAACGCCATAGCCCTGGAAGTGCTGAAGCGGAAAGCGAAGCAGTGATGAACGTCGTTGTGTGCCTCAAACAGGTCCCGGCCAAGATCAAGATCGAGATCGATCCGAAGACCGGCGCCCTGGCCAGCGGCGGGGTGGACCGGGCCATAAACCCGCCCGACCTCTACGCCCTGGAAGAGGGGGTGCGCATCAAGGAGAAGACGAAGGGAAAGCTGACGGTGCTGAGCGTGGGTCCGGCGAAGGCCGACGAGTCGCTCAAGGAGGCCATCGGCTATGGCGCTGACGAGGGAATACTGCTCTGCGATCCGGCCTTTGAGGGGTCGGACACCTGGGCCACCGCCCACATACTGGGGAAGGCCCTGGGCAAGATCGGGGAGTTCCTCCTGGTGATCTGCGGCAAGCAGTCCATCGACGGCGAGACGGGCCAGGTGGCCGCCCAGCTGGCCGAGGCCCTGGGGGCGCCCTTCGTCCCGCTGGTGAACCAGATCGAGGAGCTGGGTGAGACCAGCATCAGGGTCCGGCGCATGTCGGACGAGGGGCATCAGGTGATCGAGATGATGCTCCCGGGCGTCATCACGGTGGTGAAGGAGATCAACACGCCGCGCATACCGTCGCTTCGGGGCCTGATGGCGGCCAAGAAGGCCGTCATACCGGTGTGGAACGCCCAGGCGCTCGGCGTGGACCCGGCGGCGGTCGGCTCGGCCGGCTCGCCGAGCCGCGTGGCCAGGGTGTTCTTCCCCCAGAGACCGGGAAAGAGCGAGATGCTGCAGGGTGATCCGGAGGGCCAGGTCGGTCAGCTGGTGGACAGGCTGCGGCAGGCGAGAGCTATCTGAGGAGCGTTGGAGTATGTCTGCGGAGAGCGGTGCAACGGGCGATATCTGGGTAGTCACCCAGCAGCGGGACGGCCAGACGAGGGCGGCCTCTTATGCTTTGATCGGCCAGGCGCGTAAGCTGGCCGATGCCTGCCAGGCCAGAGTGGCTGCCGTGTGCCTTCATGATGGCGTCAAGGACGCCGATCAGCTGGCTGCCTTCGGCGCAGACCGCGTCTACATGGTGGGAGGACCCGTGCCTGACGGGTGGAATGACGATGCCTACGTGAAGGAGCTGTCGGATCTGGCCCGCCGCGACCGGCCCGGGGCCATCCTGGCGACCTCCGGGGCCCTGGGATCTTCGGTGATTCCCCGGGTGGCGATGGCGCTGGGGACCAGCGTGGCGGCGAACTGCGTCTCCGTCGACCTTGATCCGCAGAGCCAGACGCTGGTGCACACCCGCCCTGCGTTCGGGGGCAGCCTGATGGCCAACGTGGTCTTCGCCGGCCGGAGACCGCAGATGGCCACGGTCCGGCCGCATGCGTACAGGAAGGGCCAGCCGGACGCGGCGCGGCAGGCGGAGATGGTGAGGGTGGACTTCGACAAGGCCGCGGTCACGTCCAGGAGCCAGCTTCTCAGCGTGGTGCAGGACCTGGCCGGCAGGGTCAGGCTCGATGAGGCCGAGGTGATAGTCTGCGGGGGCCGGGGCCTGGGCAAGGCCGAAAACTTCCAGATCGTGGCCGAGCTGGCCGAAGTGCTGGGGGCGGCGCTGGGCACGTCCCGCCCGCCGGTGGACGACGGGTGGGTGCCCTACTCACAGCAGGTGGGGCAGACCGGAAAGACCGTCTCGCCCCGGTTGTATATCGCCTGCGGCGTGGCCGGGGCCCCGCAGCACCTGGCTGGCATGCAGACCTCGGAGATCATAGTGGCCATCAACGAGGACCCGAAGGCCCCCATATTCGAGGTGGCGACCTACGGGCTGGTGGGTGACCTCTTCAAGATCGTACCTCTGCTCACCAGCAAGCTGCGCGAAGCGCGGGGGTAGACGGCCGTTCCAGGCAGGTTCATGGTGCCTTGGGGTCGGCCGGCGCGGGTGGGCAGACAGGGGTTCCCGCGGACGGCCAGATGCGCATTCCCAGCAGCAGCAGCGCTGCCGCGATCAACCCCATGGACCCGCCGTAGACGAAGGCCGCCCATGGCCCGACGTGCTCCCACAGCACGCCGGCGATGATACCCGAAGGCAGGGCCACCAGTCCCACGGCCGTGTAGAAGGTGCCCAGCGCGGTGCCCCTGACGTTCTCCGGCGACATGTCGCAGACAAACGCGCGTTCGGCGCCCTTGACCAGGGCGTACGTCAGGCCGTAGAGGATGAAGAAGACGATATAGGTCTCCACCGAGCGGTAGAAGGCAAACCCGAGGAAGGTGAGACCAAGCAGGGAGTAGCCGGCCAGGAGCACCTTCCCCCGCCCGACGCGGTCCGAGAGCATGCCCACCGGTACCGAGAAGGCGGTGTACACCACATTGAAGACGCAGTAGAGACCGATGGCGATGGCCGCCGCCCTGTGCTCGGAGACCCTCTCGGCGAAGAAGTCACGTGCCCTCAGAACGAAGAACCACGAGGTGAAGTTGCCCAGGGCGAAGACGGCGGCCACGGCCACGAAGTATCTCAGCTGCCTTGGCATGGCAATGAAGTTGAGCCCCAGGCTGCGCTTCTGCGGCTCGCGCCTGACGTCCTTCACCCAGAGGAACGGTATGAGTGAGGCGAAGGCCACTACGGCGGAGACCAGGATGATGGTCTTGTAGCTGAGTCCGAAGGCCCAGAAGAGGAGAAGGGCCACCAGGGACCCGCCGATGGCGCCGGCTGAGTCCATAGTCTGGTGGATGCCAAAGGCTTTGCCCCTCACCTCGAAGGCTGCGGAATCGGCGATGATGGCGTCCCTGGGGGCGTCGCGCATCCCTTTGCCGGTGCGCTCGACGGCGCGGAAGCCCACGATGTGTCCCCAGGCAGTAGAAAGGCCAAGCGCGAGCTTGGCCAGCGCCGAGGCGGCATACCCGAAGAAGACCAAAGGTCTTCTTCTCCCGGTCCGGTCCGACCAGTATCCGGAGAAGACCTTGAGCAGACTGGCGATGCTGTCCCCGAGGCCGCCGGTGAGGCCGACCGCGAAGGCGCTGCCGCCGAGGGAGGTGATGTACATGGGGAGGATGGAGACCATCATCTCGCTGCTGAGGTCGGTGAGGAGACTCACCATGCCCAGCAGGAGGATGTTGGCGCTGATGCCGGCCAGGACCCGCTTTCTCACCGTGGGCTATTTTAGATGCGCGCTGCGGCGATGTCCAACCGGCGTTGCACGTGGCCGGCGTTAACGGTACAGTAAGGGGACGGCGCCGTCCGCGGCGCCGGTCCTCAGGAGGCTGGAGGCCCGGATTGCACGTCGCCAGACTGAGTCTGACCAACTTCCGCAACTACCGCCGGCTGGACGTGGACTTGCCCGCCAGCCCGGTGGTGGTCCATGGCGAAAACGCCCAGGGGAAGACGAACCTGCTGGAGTCCCTGTACCTGCTGGCCACCACCCGGTCCCACCGCGCGTCGGGCGACGGTGAGCTGCTCTGCCACGACGCCCGGGGAGATGACCTGCCGGCGGCGCGGGTGGCCGCGGAGGCACAGAGGGGCCGGGGCGACGTCAAGGTGGAGGTGCTGCTCCGGGCCGAGGCGGCTTCGGGGGAGAGGGGCGAAGCCGGCCCGGCCTCAGTGCGCAAGCAGGTGCGGCTCAACGGGGTGCCGCGCCGCTCCGCGGACGTGGTCGGCCAGATCAACGTGGTGCTCTTCACCGCGCAGGACATCGAGCTGGCCACCGGGAAGTCGGCTCTGTGCCGGCGCTACCTGGACGTGGTGAACTGCCAGCTGGACCGGGACTACCTCCGCTCGCTGCAGCGCTACCAGAAGGTGCTGGTGCAGCGCAACCATCTCCTGAGGCTGCTTCAGGAAGGCCAGGCGCAGCCGGACCAGCTGGAGTTCTGGGATGCGGAGCTGGTGGGGAGTGGGGCCTACGTGGTGCGGCAGCGGCGGCGCCTGGTCGAGGCGCTGAACGGCCATGCCCGGGAGATCCACCGCGATATCAGCGGCGGGGTGGAGGGGCTGGAGGTGGCCTATGCGCCCAGCATCACCGTTGATGGAGACCTGGGGGATATCGAGCGCGGGTTCAGGGAGGTGCTGGAGGAGAGGCGGAGGCGGGAGGTGCTGCACGGCATGACCCTGGCAGGCCCGCATCGGGACAGCCTCAGCTTCACGGTCAACGGCACCGACGTGACCCGGTTCGGCAGCCGGGGCCAGCAGCAGACGGTGGTTCTGTCCCTGAAGAT
>CALMBS010000134.1 GCA_937860285.1 uncultured Chloroflexota bacterium | reverse complement strand
ACTTCATTGAGGCCAACCCGGCTGCCGGGTAGGGAGAAGCCCGTCTTCCAGGTGGCGGCCGCCAGAGAAGGGTCAGGGGTACTGCTGGCAAACGGGCCCTCCGGAGTCAGTGACTGCCCCGCCTCTGAACTGCGTCTCCTGCCAAGCTAACCCAAGCCAGCGGCCTCCGCTCCACCCTGCCGAAGCCTGTGACTGCTATTCATCGCTGGGACGTATCTTGCTCGGCAGGACGAGGAGTGAGAACAAGGTGGCCGCGAGCATGACTGACGCTCCTATGATCAGGGCCCTCTCCACACCGGAGGTGAAGGCCTCATTTGAACCTTGGACAATCTGCTGCGAGATGTCGAATGGCAAATCTCCTGCAACGATGTGAGCGGCTTGTATGCTGTCGCGTATTGCCTCAGAGGCCTCCTGGGGCAAGGAAGCCAGCGCCTGCAGGTCGGATACCCGGTCACGGTATATCGTATTCAAGGCGGCGCCCAGCCCCGCCACGCCCAGAACGTAGCCTATTTGCTGAACGGTATTGTCCATGGCTGAGCCGATGCCTGCCCGTTTCACTGGCAGTGAGCCCATGATGGAGGCTGAAGCTGGACTGAAGGCCAGACCGTAACCTGCTCCTTGAACGAGGAAGGCCCCCACCAGGGCATACCACTGAGTACCTGTGGTAAGTAGGGACATCAGGAATAGCCCGAGACCGCCTAAGAAGAGGCCGAGGCTGACGGTATACTTGGTGCCGATGGCATTGGCCAAATAGGGGGCTGCCGAGGCTGTCACGAAGCTCATTCCGGCGCCAGGCAAAAGAAGGAACGCTGTGCGCAGCGGGCCGTATCCCTGTACAGACTGGAAATACTGGCTGAGGAAGAAGAGGAGTGCACCAGAGGCCAGGGCCGCCATCGCCATCGGCACGGTGGCTCCGGTAAAGGACATGTTCTTGAAGAACCTCATGGGCAGCATGGGATGATCCGAGCGCAGTTCCCAGATGACAAAGAGAACAAGCAGGATCACCCCGACTGCGAGCCAGATGATTACTGAACTCTCAGTCCAGCTCAGACGCCCCGCTTCAATGATGCCATAGACCAGTGAGAACAGGGCAGCACCGGAGAGCACGGCTCCCATGGGATCCAGCTTGATGGCATCCGTATTCATCGACTCCTGGACTAGGAAGTATCCCCCGGCGAGTCCTATGATCGACAGGGGGATATTGAGGACAAACACCGACGTCCAGGCGAAATGCGCCAGCAGGACGCCGCCGATGATGGGGCCGAGGCCGTAGGCCAGCGCAGTGACACCGGCCCAGACTCCAATAGCACTGGCGCACTCCTTGGGGTCATCAAAGGTGGCTCTAATGATAGAAAGCGTCTGCGGCCAGATTACTGCACATCCCAAACCCATGACGGCCCGGCAGGCGATGAGCATGCCCATGGAGGTGGACAGAGCTGCTGCCAGGGAACCCAGAGCGAACAGGATTGTGCCAATGAAGAACAGGCGCTTGCGGCCGAAGCGATCTCCGAGAGCACCCATCAGTAACAGTAGGGCAGCGGTCGCCAGCAGATAGGCGTTGATCGCCCACTGCATCTGGGTAATGGTCGCCTGGAAATCCTCCGCAATCGAGGGCAGCGCCAGATTCAGCACGCTGTCGTCCATGCCAAGGACCAG
>CALMBS010000133.1 GCA_937860285.1 uncultured Chloroflexota bacterium | reverse complement strand
ACTATCCGTGGGTGGAGAAGCACTACGGCCCGGGACACGAGGCCCCCTTCCAGGCGGCCAAGGTCTGCGACGACTACGGGGTGGACGTGACGTCGATGGTGCTCATCATCGTCTGGCTGATGGGCTGCGTCCGGCAGGGCCTGCTGACCGAGGATGCCATCGGCCTGCCCGTCTCGAAGGTGGGCTCACTGCAGTTCCTCGAGGGGCTGGTGCGGAAGATATCCCTGAGAGAGGGGTTCGGGGACGTGCTGGCCGGAGGAGTGGAGCGGGCGGCGGAGCAGGTCGGGCCGCAGGCCACGGCGCTGCTGATGCCGCTCATGTCCAAGGCCGGCTGGACCAACGTGGTGGAAGGCCGCCTCTACCCCAACACGGCGCTGATGGCGGCTCTGGACCCTCAGGCCCCGCTGGGGCACACACACGAGGTGAAACAGCTGGTGCTGCGGTGGCTGGACTGGCGCCGGGGAGTCCCCGGGAGCTACGTTTCGAACGAGGTCTTTCACCGCGTCGCGCGGCGCTCCTGGGGGTCCGAGGAGGTGGCGGACCTGGGGAACGCTGACGCTATGGCCCGGGCTGCCGTGAGGCTTCAGGACCGGGGGTACGCTCATGACTGCCTGATCGTGTGCGGCTTCATCTGGCCGGTCCTCGACTCACAGTTCACCCCCGATCACCTGGGGGACCTGTCACTGGAGAACCGCCTGCTGTCCGCCGTCACCGGCCGGGACATCGACGAGGAGGGACTCAACCGGGTGGGGGAGACGGTCTTCAACCTGGGCCGGGCCATACTGGTCAGGGAAGGGCACCGCGGCGTCGAGGACGACCGCCTGCCGGAGGCCTGGCACACCCTCCCCCTGAAGATGGACATGACCAACCCCGAGATGGTCCTGCCGGGAGAGGGCGATGAGGTCGTGTCCCTGAAGGGAAGGGTGGTTGACCGGGAGGAGTTCGCCCGGGCCAGGAAGGCGTACTACGGGATGCGGCGCTGGAACCAGGAGACGGGCCGGCAGACCGTGGCCCGGCTGCGGGACTTGGGGCTGGATGACGTGGCCCGCGACCTTCAGCAGAGGGGACTGGTGGGGTAGAAGGAACTGAGCCGGGCGGGATTCGAACCCGCGACACCCTGATTAAAAGTCAGGTGCTCTTCCTCTGAGCTACCGGCCCACGACGACGATAGTTTACCCGAACGGACCTTCTGACTCAAACGGGCAGTGTGCGGTTGTCCGTCTTGATCGGCCGGAAGGAGGTCTGCCGCTTCCGGGACTTGACCGGCAGCGTCGAAGTAGGACTATTGACAGTTCTGAAGAGGCGCAGATATGATGGGGTTGACTTCTGATGCTCCCATAAGCTCATAGTCCCCCGGAACGAATGATGAGGAGGTGGTATTGTGGCGGCTGTCTATCGGTTCCTGGATGATTGTGAAGACAAGATGCTCCTGGGAAACAAGGGGGCCAATCTGGTCCCGATGCCCAAGATCGGACTGCGAGTGCCTCCCGGTTTCGTGGTCTCCATAGAGGCATACGCCGAATACAGGCGGACCGGCCGCC
>CALMBS010000132.1 GCA_937860285.1 uncultured Chloroflexota bacterium | reverse complement strand
AGGATGCCGTCAGCGACTACACCGACGGCCGGGAGCACCACGAGGGCCGGGAGGCCATCATGAAGTTCCTCAAGGGTGCCCTGGACAGGCCGGTCCTCACCATGCACCAGGGACACCACCCGGAGATCACCGTCACCGGCGAGACTACCGCGGTGGGCAGGTGGGCCCTGGAGGACTACGTCATCACCCCCAGGAACAGGGGGGTCCAGTGCGCGGCTTTTTACGACGACGAGTACGCGAAGGTGGGCGGCCAGTGGAAGATCAAGGCGACGGGCTACAGGCTGGTCTACCGGCAGATGTGGGACCGGAACGAGACCACGAGCCTGAAGCTGACCGACCGGATGCACCAGCCGTCTTCCTGGGAAGGACACTGACATGGCCGATCAGAAGGAGTTGGAGGCCAGGCTGCAGGACCTGGAACGCAGGGTGGCGGCGGCGGAGGACCTGGAGGCCATCAAGAGGCTCAAGCACAAGTACTTCCGGTGCCTGGACTGCAAGCTGTGGGACGAAATGGCGGAGTGCTTCGTGCCCGACGCCACCACCAGCTACACGGACGGCAAGTACAGCTTCCAGGGCATCGAGGCCATCATGGGCTTCCTCAAGAAGAGCCTGGGGTCCGACAACGTGCTCAGCATGCACCAGGGGCATCAGGCGGAGATTGACATAACGAGTGCCACGACGGCGAAGGGGATCTGGACCTCCGAGGCCGGCCTGGTGATCATCGACCGGAACGTGTCCACCCGGGAGGTCAATTTCTACCACGACGAGTACGTCAAGGTGGCAGGGGAGTGGAAGATCAAGCACACCGGCTACCGCCGCCTCTTCGAAGAGGCGGCTGACAGGGGGCAGACGAAGCTCCTGGCGAACATGTTCGCGCCGCGAAAGGAATAGGGCGACAGACTGAAGGCGCGCCGGCGCGCGCCATTAGAGAAACGGGAGGACACTAGCTGATGGCGACACATGAAGCCTATGTGAAACTGGCGGAGACCACGGGACACAAGGATGCGGAGCTGCTGCACCGGATCCTGGAGAAAGCCATGAAGCCGGAGGAGGCCTACTTCCTCCTGGCGCTGCCCGCCCCCAACGCCGATCTGGCGGCCAAGTTCAAGATGACCGAGAAGGAGGTCGAGGACAAGATGCTGCAGCTGGCCCGCCGTGGCCTGGTGGTGACGTCGCGCAAGGGCACGCGCTTCCCCCGGGACCTGGGGACGCTGCACGACAACATCCTGGCCAGCGTGCCGGAGCTCATCCCGGAGGGCATCGGCCAGCTGTGGATGGACCTCTACGATGCCGGCTGGTGGAAGGAGATAGTGGGCGGCCTCACCCAGTTGCCCCAGCCGGCCCTGCGGGTCATCATGCCCATGAAGGCCATGCCCGCCGGTTTCAAGCCGCTGCCGCATGAGAGCGCGGAGGAGATCATCATGGCCCACAAGGACCTGATCAGCATCCGGCGCTGCTGCTGCCGCGTCGGGATGCAGTCCAGCCGGCAGGGCGAATGCCAGCACCCCATCTTCACCTGCACCCAGTTCGGGCGGAGGGCCGAATACGACCTGTACCGCGGCAGCGGCAAGAAGGTGTCCGCGGATGAGGCCATCTCGATTCACCATCAGGCTACGGACGCCGGCCTGACCCCCACGGTGACCAACATCTCGGTCATGCAGGGGCTGGAGTTCATCTGCTACTGCTGCGCGGACGCCTGCCTGGTCCTGCACCCCATCCTGCGGGGGGACAAGGTGATGGCGGCGCTGCGGCCCAGCCGCTTCCTGCCCAAGGTCAACGAGAAGCTCTGCCGCGATGGATGCCAGGACTGCGTCCGGATTTGCGGCTTCGGCGCCATCGAGCTGAAGAGCGCTCCGGGAGGCAAGGGCCAGGTGGCGGTGATCAGCAAGGAGAAATGCGTGGGCTGCGGGCTGTGCGCCATCAAGTGCGGGCCGAAGGCCATTGTGATGGAGCTGGTGCATCCCCCGGAGTACATCCCGGAAGCCCTGGTTGGCCCTTCTTCCATAGTGCACTAGCGGGATCGCTTCTTCCAGTCGTGGTGGAGGTGCGGCGAAGGCCGCACCTCTGCTCATTTCGCCGATCTCCGCCGGCCGCGCGGAGCAGGGCGGGCGCCCCCGGCGCGGGGCCGGCGACGGCGAGCCATGTCATGAGGCCGGCCCGCTGCCGCGGCAGCGCCGGACTATGCGCCGCAGCCTGGCCGCCGCGGCGTCTGCGCTCGTGCTGCCCGACTCCAGCGCGGCGACGGCAGCGGTCACCTCTCCCTCGATGCCCAGGGGCGTCAGCCAGCTACGGTCCCCGATCTTGACCGGCGGCTCGATAAAGAGGCCCAGGCCCCATCCCCGCCGCAGCGCCTCCGAGACCTCCACCGCCGGCTGGTCCAGGACCGCCCGCTCCTCCTGGCTGAGGGCCTCGTTCTCCAGGATGCGCTCGCAGAAGTAGAGGCGGCACTTGGCCGGACGGTAGTCGAAGATGGGGCAGGCGGGGAAGCGTCCGGAGAAGAACTCGCACCGGATGCGGCGGCAGCACTCGCCGCCGCAGTCCCGGCAGATGCCGGCGGCGTGCCGGCCCAGCATGCGGATGGCCCCGGCGGCATGAGCGCCGAAGGCCGCCTCGAACTCGGCGTCGGTGAAGAAAACCATCAGAACCCTTCAGGCGAGGCGGAGGGCCCGATACCGCGATCGAGCCCTCCGCGGTTGATCTGAAGAGAAGGGCTAAATCTTCATGGCGATCCGGGCGCCGTCCTCGATGGCCCCCAGTATCAGGCGCACGTTGGCGCAGTCGCCGGCCTGGTACAGCTCCGGCAGCTTGCCTTCCAGGGACTGGAACAGGCCGGGATTGTTCTTGATGCCCTCGGCGATCAACACGGTGTCGGCCGGTAGGGTCTGGGTCTTCTTCTCCTTGTCGGAAAAGACCACGCCCTTGTCGTTGAACTCCCCGTAGCGGGCCTTGTTGTGCATCACCACGCCGTGCTGGCGCAGCCCGCCCAGGACCCGCCAGCGCCTGGCGATGGACATCTCCGGCGCCATCGACCTCTCGGTGGAGACCATGGTCACCTTCCGGCCCCGCTCCACCAGGAACTCGGCCAGCTCCACGGCCACCAGGTCGCCGCCAATGACCACCACGTTCTTGCCCACGGGCATCCAGCGGCGGGTAAAGGCGGCTGCGGCCGACGGGCTCATGCGCTGCAGCACCGGCTTGACCAGCGGCAGGCCCAGCTTGATCCACCAGGCCATCTTGCCTGACAGGTCCCGCCCGTTCATCATCTCCCGCAGGTCCTTGCCGGTCATGACGTTGCGCCGTTCGCCGCCGGGGATCTTTGGGGCATCGATGTTGGGCCCGACGGCCACGATGGTCACGTCGTGATTGGCGGCCTTGATGGACTCGGGGGTGACCTCCGCGCCCATCCTGATGTCGATGGGCAGCTTCTTCATCTGGCCGATCATCCAGTCCAGGAGGCCCTGGTTGTCCTCGCTGACCACGGAGGCGAAGACCAGCGAGCCGCCCAGGCGGCGGTTCTTCTCGTAGAGGGTCACCTTGTGGCCGCGCAGCGCGGCGATGCGGGCGGCCTCCATGCCGGCCGGGCCGCTGCCGATGATGGCTACGTTTCGCGGTTTGGCCGCTGGCTGGAAGCGGAACTCGGCCTCCCGGCCGCAGGCCACGTTCACGGAGCAGATGGTGGACATGCTCTCCACGTGCGCGCTGGCGCACTCGTAGCAGCGGATGCAGGGCCTGACCTCGTCCCGCTTCCCGGCGGCCAGCTTGTTGGGCAGCTCGGGGTCGGCCAGGAGGGCCCGGCCCATGGCGATGAAGTCGGCCTGGCCCTGGCGGAGCACTTCCTCACCGAGCTCCGGGCTGATCCGGCCCACCGCTATCACCGGTATCTTGACCGCCCTCTTGACGTTCTCCGCGTCCGGCACCAGGCGCCCGGGCAGGTAGGTGATCGGGGCGTCGATGAAGGTGCCGGGCACGGCGCCGTACCCGCTGACGTGGATGGCATCCACGCCGGCTTCCTGCAGCATGATGGACAGGGCGCGGCTGTCTTCAGGGGTGATGCCCCCGGGCACGTTCCACTCCCGGCCGTCGATGCGGCACCAAACCGGGTAGTCCGGGCCCACTTTGGCCCTGGTGGCCTGGATGATCTCCAGGAGGAAGCGGGCCCGGTTTCTCAGGTCGCCGCCGTACTGGTCCGTGCGGTGGTTGGCGTAGGGGGACAGGAAGGAGTATATCTGGTAGCCGTGGGCGGCATGGATCTCCACTCCGTCGAAGCCGCTCCTCCGGGCCCGCTCCGCCGCTTCGGCGAAGAGGGCGACATAGTGGGGGATCTCCTCCAGGGTCATGGCCCTGCTCATGAAGTTCGGCGGCATCTTGCTGAACCGCTGCGCCATGCGCATGATCTCATCCAGGTTCAAGTCCACGGCGGCATTGGCGTCGGCGGCCGACATCTCCGAGGCGGTCACCGGCTGAACGGCCAGGCAAACGTCCACCGTGGCTATCTTGCCGGCGTGCTGAATCTGGGCCGCGATTTTGGCGCCGTGCCGGTGCACCGCGTCGGTCAGCTCCTTGAGTCCCGGGACGTACTGGTCGGCGGCGATGGACAGCTGGTCCGACGCGCAGCGGCCCCCGGCCGGATCGACGGACAGCACGCCCGGTATGATCAGGGCGGCCCCGCCTCTGGCGCGCTCCTCGTAGTAGTCCTTCAGGCGCTGGGTCACCAGCCCTTCCTCGGTGGCGTATCCGGTCCCCATGGGGGCCATGATGATGCGGTTACGCAGCTCCATCCGGCCGATGCGGCCCGGCGCGAGAAGCCTGGCAAATCTGGGGTCTGTGGCCATGATCAGTCTCCCTTCATCGATATCTATCGCTCAAACTCAGCAATGGGTCTCGTGGCATCAGAGCGGGCGCCACGGTCTCATATCCGGCGCCCCGCGGCGCCACGGTCTCATATCCGGCGCCCCGCGTCATACCCGGTGGCAATGGCGGCCATGATGGTCCCCTGCTCCTGATCGGCGACGCCGGCGGCATCCCCCACGATCCTGACCTCGATCGCCTTCCCTTCCGCCACCTCGGCCAGGAAGACGCTGGGCCGCCTCTGGGCGGCCAGCACTATGGTGTCGATCCCTGGCAGCTGCAGCCTCCCGCCGGCGCCCGCCGGCGTCTGGCCGGCGGCTATTACCCACACCTCATCTCCGGGCCGGATCTCCACCTTTTCCACGCTCTTGTACTGCCTGACTCCTTTGGCCTTCAGCCTCGACATCAGGTAGCGCCGGTCGTTGGTGGCCAGCTTGTGGGCGAAGTGGGGGCCGGCCTCCACCACGTGCACGGCCTTGCCCTGCTCGGAGAGGTAGTCCGCCACCTCCATCCCTACCTGGTCGCCGCCCACCACCAGCACCGTGTCCCCGGTGGGCCGGCGGTCCTCCAGCAGCTCGTCTACCATGATCACCTGGATGCTGTCGATATTCGCCAGGCCTGCCACGAAGCCCAGCGACGCTTCGGGGAGGCTGCCGGTGGCCAGCACCAGGACATCCGGCTTGATCCGGTCGAGGAGGCCTTCATCGACGGTCGTATTCAGGCGTATCTCCACCCCGAGCTGGTGCAGCTGTCTCTCGTACCAGGGGAGGATGTCCGCCATCTCCTGCCTTTGGGGTATCATGGCCGCCAGGCGCACCTGACCCCCCAGCCATCCCCGGCTCTCGCACAGCGTGACACGGTGCCCCGAGAGGGCCGCCCTCCTGGCCGCCTCCAGCCCGGCCACCCCGCCCCCGGCGACCAGCACCCGCCGGGGTGCTCCACCCTTCTCGCCCGGGACGTCCTTGACCGAATGCTCCCGCCCCACCCTGGGGTTGACGGCGCAGCTGGCCGTGGCGTGACGGAAGATGCCTTCGATGCAGCCCAGGCACTCGGCCAGGCAGGGCCGTACGTCTGCCAGGTTACCCCTCCGGGCCTTCTCCACCAGCTCGGGATCGGCCAGCTGGGCCCGGGCCATGCAGACGAAGTCGGCCTGGCCCTCCCTGACGATGCGGTCGGCCATCAAGGGGTCCTTGATCCGTCCTACCGTCCCCACCGGTATGGAGACGTGCTTCTTGACCTCGGCGGCGAACCGGACAAAGGCCCCCTGGGGCTCGTACATGGGGGCGATGTTGATCTGTATGGTGCCGTACGAGAAACCGCCCTGGGTGATATTCAGGTAGTCGACGCCCTCCTTCTGCAGGATGGGCGCCAGCCGGCAGAGCTCCGGGAGCTGCCACCCGCCCTCGCCGATGAAGTCGTCGCCGCCCAGCCGCACTCCGATCGGAGTTCCCGCCCCCACCCTGCTCCGGACCTCGCGGACCACCTCCAGGAGGAACCGGGTCCGGTTCTCGAAGGGGCCTCCGTACTCGTCGGTGCGCTGGTTGTACCGGGGCGTGAGGAACTCGTTGATAAGGTAGGCGTGCGCGCCGTGGATCTCGACGAAATCGAAGCCGATGCCGATACATCGCTCGGCCGCCAGTCCGAAGGAGCGGACGAACTCATGGATGTCCTGCGGGGTGGCCGCCCTGGTGGGACCCATCTCGGTCCCCGCCGGCCGCTCCGAGGGAACGATGGCCAAGTCCGGCAGGTGCCCCAGCCCGCAGTGCGTGAGCTGCGCCCCGAACGGAACATCATGCTGGTGGACCGCCCTTACCAGGCCCTCCAGGCTGGGCAGGATGTGCTCGTCCGACACCAGGAGCATGTGGACGGTGCCCGGGTTGGCGATGCCCGTGGGGTGGACGGCCATGGCCGGGGAGACGATCATCCCCGGCCGGCTCCGGGCCCTCTCGACCACGAAGGCGATGAACTCCTCGGTCACCCGGCCCTCGTCGTCTATGCCGAAGCTGGGGTCCATGCCCGGCACGACGATGCGGTTCTTCAGCTCCATGCGCCCTATCCGGAGCGGCTGGAAGAGGTGGGCGAGCTTCTGCATGTGGCCTCCCTATGCGTGCTCCACCACGTGGTTCTTCAGGGCGCCGATCTTCTCGATCCTGATCTCGATGACGTCGCCGGGCCGCATCTTGCCGATGCCCGACGGCGTCCCGGTGGCGATGACGTCCCCCGGCAGCAGGGTCATGATGGCCGAGACGAAGCTGATGACGTCGTCCACGCTGAAGATGAGGTCGCCGGTACGCCCCGACTGGCGCCGCTCCCCGTTCAGGAATGACTCCACCGCCAAATCATCCGGTTCGACCTCGGTCTCGATCCAGGGCCCGATCGGGGCGAAGGTGTCGTGGCCCTTGGCCCTGGTCCACTGGCCGTCCGACTTCTGAGAGTAGCGCTCCGACACGTCGTTGAAGCAGGTGTAGCCCAGGACGAAGTCCCTGGCCCGCTGGCGCGGGACCTCCCGGGCGCGCCGGCCGATGACCACCCCCAGCTCCGCTTCGTAGTCCACCCGGCGCCTCTCCTGCCGGGGAAGGACGATCGCCTCCTCCGGCCCGATGACGGCCGTGGACGGTTTCAGGAAGAGAAGGGGAACGGGGGGTATAGGCAGGCCCGTTTCAACGGCGTGGCTGCGGTAGTTGACCCCCAGGCAGACCACCTTCGAAGGGGTGCAGGGGGCGAGGAGCTTGACCTTTTCCAGCCGGTGCTCCTGGCCGTCGAGGCTGCTTCTGTCCTGAAGGGCGGCCCGCCCGCGGAGGGAGAAGGGGCTGGCGTGCAGGGCCCGGACCCGGTCCCCGTCGAGAATCCCGTACTGTGGCCGGTCACCGCTCCTGAAGCGAACGATACGCAAGCTCACCCCCCTGGTCAACTCCCCATTATAGCCGCCTCCCCGGGCCCGGCGCGTGCGCGGGATGTTGACTCGGAAGTAATAGTATGACAGAATAGGCTTATCTAGGTGTAAAGGATTATACCATCCAGCGTAACGAGATGCAAGGATTCAAGCGTGAGACAAGAGCCACCTGCATCCAGACGCATTGATCTCAGTGACCTGGACCTGGGGCTCATCAAGCTGCTGGAGTCCGAACCGCGCAGCACCCAGTCAGGGCTGGCGGCCAAGCTGGGCATCAGCCGGCCGACGGTGGGCGCCGTGATGCAGAAGCTGGTCGACTCCCGCGTGATCCGGACGGTGTGCCTGGCGGACCACGTGGCCCTGGGCTATACCGACAGCGTGGTCTTCGGCATCAGCACTGCCCCCGGGAGGATGCTCAGGGTGGCCGAGGGCGTGGCCTCCCTGTCCCCTATCCACTATGTCACCCTCTGCGCCGGCCCCTTCGACATCATGGCCTGGGGCCTTTTCAAGAGCAGTGGCGAGATACTGGAGTTCCTGGCCGGCGGCCTGGGCAGGGTGCGGGGCATGTCGCGGATCGAGACGGTGATGTGCCAGGAGGTCAAGATATCTCCGGCCCTCCTCTCTGCGGATGAGGGCTACCGGCCGTGCACCCGGCAGGTCTCCCTGGACCAGCTGGACATGGCCATCATCGGCACGCTGCAGCGGGACAGCAGTCAGACGGCCGCCGACCTGGCCGCGAAGCTGAAGACCAGCAAGCCCACCATCCTGCGCCGCATGAGACGGCTTCATGATGAGGGAGTCATCAGGCTGGTGACCATGGTTGATCCCCGGGCGCTGGGATACAAGCTGGTGGTTTCCACGGGCCTCAAGGTGGCCCCCGACAGGATCAATGATGTGGCGGAGGCGGTGGGCAACCACCGGAGCGTGCACAGCGTAGCCCTGTGCACCGGGCGGTACGACGTGCTGGCCTGGATGACCTTCCGTGACCGGCCGGAGATGATGGATGTCTTGAACGGCCAGCTGGGCCAGATACGCGGCATCAGGAGCATGGAGACCGTTACCAGCCTGAAGATAGTGAAAGCCTCGTTCATGTACGTGAACTGGCAGGGAGAGCTATGGGAGAGTCTGAAGAAGGAGTGACCACGAGAATGAACTTCGATCGTCTGTTTCAGCCGGGAACGATAGGCAAGATGACCCTCAAGAACCGGATAGTGATGCCGGCCATGGGCGTTGCTTTGTCGGACGCCAAGGGGTCTGCCACCGGCAAGGAGATCGGCTACTACGCGGCCCGGGCCAGGGGTGGCGCGGCCCTCATCACCCCGCACTACGCCTCGGTGAGCGCCGATTCCTCGCTGCCATACACCATAGTCATCAGCGACGATGGCCAGGTGGGCCACTGGAAGGTCCTGGCGGATGCCGTCCACGCCGCCGGATCGAAGCTCTCGGTGCAGCTGATGCACATCGGCATGATCTACCTGTACTCCGGGTATGTCCCTGAAGGCTGCACCATCAAGGTGCCCAGCACCACCCTGTGGCTGAAGAGCACCTACAGCTACCACGTGCTCAGCGAAGAGGAAATTGAGAGGTACATCGAGGACTTCGGCCAGGGCGCCCGGCGGGCGAAGGAAGCCGGCGCCGATGCCGTGGAGCTGCACGCCTGCCACGGCTGCCTGGTCAGCACCTTCATGTCTCCCCTGACCAACAAGCGGACAGACCAGTGGGGAGGCAGCGTGGAGAACCGGGTCCGGTTTGCCCGGCGGATCGTGGAGCGGATGAGGGAGGTGGTGGGCCCGGACTTCCCCATTATCGTCCGCATGAATGCCAGCGATGACATAGAGGGCGGCGTGAGCATTGAGGAGGCCCAGGAGCAGGCCGCCATACTGGAGAAGGCCAGCGCGGACGCCATCAGCGTCTCCTCCGGCATGGAGTTCTGGACGCCCCAGGGGATCCCGGCCTATCCCTTCCCGGAGGGCGCCATGGTCCCGCTGGCGGAGAAGATCAAGCAGGCGGTGAAGGTGCCGGTCATCGCCGCGGGGAAGATAACTCCGGAGGTGGGGGTGAGGGTCCTGGAGGAGGGCAAAGCCGACTTCGTGGCCATGGGCCGGCCTCTCCTGGCCGACCCGGACCTGCCGAACAAGATCAAGGCGGGGCGGCGTGAAGACGTCCGGAACTGCCTCTACTGCAACAACTGCCTCCGGATGGAGGCGGGCGCTCCGTCCTGCACTGTCAATCCCTTCCTGTTCCGGGAGGCCCGCTATCCGCTGAAGCCGGCGGCCAAGCCCAAGAAGGTCCTGGTGGCGGGGGGCGGCCTGGCCGGAATGGAGACGGCCGTGCTCCTGGCCGAGCGCGGCCACCACGTGACCATCTGCGAGAAGACCGGTGAGCTGGGCGGACAGTGGAATGTGGCCTGTGCTTCACCGGGGAAGGGCAGCTACCGCCACCTGACCGACTACCTCAACAAGCAGATATCGCGGCTGGCCATACCGGTGAAGCTGAACCAGGCGGTCACCCGCGAGACCGTTCTCCAGGCAGCGCCGGACACCGTGATCCTGGCCACCGGCGCGGTGCCCATCGGCCTGCGGGTCCCCGGGGCCGACAAGGAGCATGTGGTCCAGGGCCACGATGTCCTGGCGGAAAAGGTGGGCGTGAAGGGAGTGTCTGCGGTGGTCGGCGGGCGTTTCATCGGCATGGAGGTGGCCATCAAGCTGGCCGAGGCGGGGAAGCCGGTAGTCATCATCACCCGCGGCGGCCTGGGCGAGGACGGCGTCAAGCTGGAGAAGTTCACCTTCCAGTCCATAGCCAACCGGCTGGTCGAACTCCGAGTGCCGCTTTACCTGAACGCCACCGTGGTGGAGATCAATGACAGCTCGGTGATCATCCTGATGAACGGCGAGATCTACCCGGTGCCGGCCGACACGGTGATCTTCTCCGTCGGCATGAGGTCCGTCGCCGACCTGGCGCGCGAGCTGGAGGGGACCGGGATCGAGTTCCACATGGTGGGGGACTGCGTCAAGCCCAGGGACGCCTGCGAGGTGCACACCCAGGCGGCCAAGATCGCCGCGCTGGTGTAGTCGAATCTGCCATCCAAAGAGGGGAGGGCCATATGGCCCTCCCCTTGTCTTGACCTCGCTCCCTGAAGAGAACGAGCGCGCCCGGCGGCCGCCCTAGCTGGATGGGGTCTGGCCCAGGGTGACCTCGGCGGTCCTGGAGGTCTGCCCCCGCATGAACGTGACCACCACCTTGTCGCCGGGAGAGTGGGCCTGTATGGCGGAGCCCAGGTCCTGGCTGGTGGCGACGTCCGTGTGTCCCAGCCTGGTGATAACGTCGAAGCGCTTGAGCCCCGCGGCAGAGGCCGGGCTCCCCGAGACCACCGACCATACCAGGGCCCCGGAGTCAACCGCCAGGCTGTACTGGGTCTGGATATTGGGGGTGACGGTGTAGGTGTTCACTCCCAGCCAGGCTGAGGACTCGTAGCCCTTGGTCACCAGGGAGTAAACGGTGTCGATGGCCGTGTTGGTGCTGATGGCGAAGCCGATGTTCTCGGCGTCGGAGGCTATGGCCGTGTTGATGCCCACCACCTGGCCGGACATGTTCACCAGCGGGCCTCCGCTGTTTCCCGAGTTGATGGCGGCGTCAGTCTGAATCAGGTCATCGAGCACCGCGCCGGTGGACTCCTCGATGGACCGGCCCAGGTAGCTGACCACCCCCTCAGTCCAGGTGGGCCCGCCGGGCAGGGCCAGCGCATTGCCCACTGCCACCACATCTTCGAGCAGGGCCAGGTTCCCCAGCGAGTTGCGCAGGAAGTGGGCGTAGGGCAGGTCGTTGTCCGGCTTGATCTGGACCACGGCCAGGTCGGTGGCCTCGTCCCCGGCCCACTTCACGGCCTCGTAAGTGCTGCCGTCGTTCAAGGTAATGGTGAGGCTGGTGGCGTCCGCCACCACGTGGTTGTTGGTCACGATGATGCCCTCCGGGTCGATGATGACCCCGCTGGCGGCCCCGGTGGATGGGACCGCCCGGTAGAACATGTCGTAGGTCATGCCCTCGGTGGTGATGGAGACCACTGCCGGGGCCAGCTGCGTCACCAGGTCTGCCTTGGACAGGACGGCTCCGACCTGGTCGTCCACGTAGACCGGGCTCCAGTCGGCATCGATGGGGGTGTTGGCGGCGGTGGCCGAGTTGTCGTTCGAGCCTCCCAGTCCGCAGGCCAGGCCGGCTCCCACCAGGCCCAGCACCACCAGGACGATCAGCACGTGCTTCATTGTTCTCCGCATCACTCCTCCTTCCGAAACAGGCCTCCCCTACCAACCTAAGGCAACGCCGCCCGGACTGCAAGCCTTTTTCCCGCAGCTTGCTGGCGGTCCGTTCCTCGAAGCAGGCGCGGCCGGAGCCACCTCACCGTCGCGCCCCGCTGGCCGGGGCAGACGAGATGGTCACCTTCCCGTCCTCCATCTCCAGGACCATGTCCGCCCTGGTGGCGATCTCCGGGGCGTGGGTGGCCAGGATGACGGTCTTCCCGTCCTTCGTCAGGCTGTAGAGGAGCTCCACGATGCGCTTCCCGGTCCTGGAGTCCAGGTTGCCGGTGGGCTCGTCCCCCAGGATGAGGGAAGGGCCGTTGGCCAGGGCCCGGGCGATGGCTACCCGCTGCTGCTCGCCGCCGGAAAGCCGGGTGGGGCGCCGGGCCTGGCGGGGCTCATCTATCCCCACCCTCTCGAGAAGCTCGCGAGCCTTCGCCTCACGCTGCTTCCGCTTCGTGCCATTCAGCTCCATGGGCAGCATGACGTTCTCCAGGGCGGTCAGGTTTGGTATCAGGTAGTAGGACTGGAACACAAACCCCACCTTGCTCAGCCGGTACCTGACCTCTCCTCCGCCGTGCACCCGCGACACGTCCACCCCGTCGACAATGATGGTCCCCGACGTGGGCCTGTCCAGGGCCCCTATCAGGTTGAGGAGCGTGCTCTTGCCGCTCCCGCTCGATCCCTTGATGGCGATCATCTTGCCGCGGGGCAGCTCGAAGGAGATGTCGTCGACAGCCGGCACCGTGGTGCCACCGGACTTGAAGTGCTTGGAGAGCTTCTGGACCGAGACTACCGTTCCATTGTTACTCATTGCGCAGCACCTCCGCGGGTCTGACTCGGGCGATGTACCAGGCCGGGAGGACGCTGGCCAGGACCGCCAGAAGGGCGGCTACGGCCAGGGCCCACAGGAAGATGGTTGGTGAGACCGCCACGTCGAGCCCGCCGATCCGGCCGCCGACCTCGGCGAAAATGCCCCCGGGACCTCCGCCCATCCCCGGTCCGGCAGCAGGCGTCGAGCCGCTGCCGGTCATCAGGTCGGCCACCTTCTGGGCCAGGGGGTAGGTGATCAGGGCGCCGATCACGGCCCCCGCCACGCTGACCGCCATGGTCTCCAGACTGAACTGCAGCCCGATGCGCCAGTTGGAGGCCCCGATGGCCTTCATGATGCCGATCTCCTTCACCCGCTGCCGGATCATCAGTATCACGGAGAAGAGGACCACCACCCCGGCCACGACGAAGGCCACTATCATGCCTATGTTGCTGGCCCTCTCGGTGCTGTCCACCGATCCGCCGATGCGCCGGTACATGTCCTCGGCCGTGGTGACGTCCGCGGTCTCCTCATCGAAGACCTCCCGGATGCCTGCCACCACTGCGTCCACGTTGGCCACGTCGTCGGCCATGACGGTGATCGAGGTGACGCCGTCCAGATTGAATACCCGCTCTGCGGTCTGGACGGGCATCACTATCATGTTGTTGGCGAAGACGGTGCCGCTGTCGTAGATGCCGACCACCGTCAGGTCCGTCCCTTCCAGGTCTACCGTGGAGCCAACCGTCAGGCTGTTGGCCTCGGCCAGCGCCTGGCCGATCACCATCTCGTCGGTGTTGTCCGAGGTGAGATAGCTGCCTTCCACCACTTCGAACGTGGCGGCGCCCATCAGCGCGGGGCTCTCCGCGGCGGCGCTGACCCCCATCACCATGATCCCCCCGCCGAAACCGCCTCCAGGCGGAGGCGTCAGGGGGCCGGACGAGGCCTCCCGGCCGGGCCTCTGGCCGGGAGGTGTCCCTATGGTGCCTGCCTCCACCCCTGACTCCAGGCTGTCGCCGGTGTACTGCGTCTGCACGGTGGCCTGCACCGACGCCACGTGGTCTATACTGCCAAGCTGGTCCACGCCGTCCGCGTCCAATGGTTCACCGCCGCCCATGCCCCCAAACGACCCCGCGGAGCGGACCGTGATCTCCGTGCCGATCTGGCCTCCGACCTTGTCCAGCTCGCTCTGTGTGGCGGCGTGGACGGTGGCCATTATCAGAGCCAGCCCGATGCTGACCGCCAGCAGCACCACCATGAGCATGGTTCGCAGCGGGCTGCGGACCAGGTTGCGCAGTGACCTCAACAGCAGACTCATGCCTTGGACCTTTCTGCCCCGGTTGACATAATCGTGACTCCCTGCCCGCCAGGACGGGGCCCCGGCGGACCTTCCTCTCACTATCCTCGCCCCGGACTATATCATTCGATTGGTAAAGGCCCAGTAAAGGCGGGCGGGGGGGGCGTCAGTTCACATGGTGCTTTGCTGTGCCGGACAATGGGAGCCTGGCACGGCGGTGGTCCCGGAGGCTAGGGCCGGGACAGGAGCGGCAGGCTGACCCGGAAGGTGCTCCCGGCGCCGACAGCGCTCTCCACGGCGACGGTGCCGCCGTGCTCCTCGACGATCTTCTTGACTATGGCCAGGCCGAGGCCGCTGCCTCCCTGGGCCCGCGACCGGGACTTGTCGACGCGGTAGAAGCGGTCGAAGACGTGCTGCTGGTCGGTGGCCGAAATGCCCATGCCGGTGTCCCGGACCTCCAGGACCACCCTGGCTGCCTCGGCTGCGCCCGAGGCCTCGGCCCGGGCCGAGATCTCGATCTTGCCCTCGGGGCGGTTGTACTTGATGGCGTTATCCACCAGGTTGGTGATCACCTGCTTGAGGCCGATGGCGTCGCCCTTGACCGGGAGGGCCTGCCTGGCGCCCACGGCTTCGAGGCTGACCCCGGCGGAGGCGGCCACGGGCCGGCACTCCGCCACCACCTCGTCAACAAGGGAGGCCAGGTCCAGCTCCGCCCACTTGGTCTGCGACTGGCTCCCCTGTGACAGCAGCAGCAGTCCCTGGCTGAGGAAATCGAGCCGCGCCAGGCTCCGCTTCACTACCTCTGTCGTGTGCCTGTAGTCCTCTACTGTGGCGTCCTGGTCCATCTCCAGCACCTCGATGTTGGTCTGGGCGGTGGCAATGGGTGTCTTCAGCTCGTGCGAGGCGTCCTGGATGAACTGCTTCTGCGAGTCGAAGGCGTCGTCGAGGCGCTCCAGCATGCCGTCGAAGGTGTCGGCCAGCCGCTTCACCTCGTCCTGCGGCCCCTCGTGGTTGATGCGCTCCTTGAGGTTGGTGTGGGAGATGCGCGCCGCCAGGGAGGAGACGCGGTCTATGGGCTTCAGCATCATTCCCGAGATGACGTAGCCTCCGACGGCCCCCACCACGAAGATCACCCCTACGCCCACCAGAGAGAAGGTGCGCAGGTTGGTCAGGTTGCGGTTCCACTGGTCTTCGAAGGGCTCTCTCCACGATTCCTCGGTGCCGGGGAAGATGGGCGGGCGCTCGGGGGCCTCGGGCCGGGACCGGAGCATGGCCACGTTGATCCCCAGCAGCAGCACCAGCATGAAGACCACCAGGACCGTGGAGTACCAGAGAGTCAGCCGGAAGCGTATCGTCTTGAAGAATGCAGGTACCTGCATGCTCTTCACCCGATCATGTACCCCTTCCCCTTGATGGTGGCGATCAGCCCCTCCCCGCCGGCGGCGTCCAGCTTCTTGCGCAGGTTGTTGATGTGCACCTTGATCGACTGGGTGAAGAGGTTGGCGTTCTCGCTCCAGACGTGCTCCAGCAGGTCCTCCTGGCTCACTACGCAGCCGGCGTTGTGCATCAGGTACTCCAGGATGCCGAACTCCTTGGCCGTGAGGCTCACCAGGGTGTCTCCCACCGACACCCGGTGCGCGTTGGGGTCGAGCACCAGGTCGCCGACCTTCAGTATGAGCTGGCGCTGCTCCCCCTCGCGGCGCAGGATGGCCCTCACCCGGGCCAACAGCTCGGGGAAGTGGAACGGCTTGACCAGGTAGTCGTCGGCGCCCTGGTCCAGCCCTTCTACCCGGTCGCCCAGCGCCGTGCGCGCCGTGAGCATCAGTATCCCGATCGACGATCCGGTGCTCCGGACCCGCCGGCACACCTCCATGCCATCGACCTTGGGCAGGTTGAGGTCCAGGACCAGGAGGTCGTACTCATTGATCTCGGCCACCCGCAGGGCCTCATCGCCATCGTAGGCCACGTCCACGGCGTATCCCTGGCGCCCCAGCCCCCTGGCCAGGGCGTCAGCCAGGTCCTTCTCGTCCTCCACAACCAGGATGCGCATGGCTTCGCTGCCGATTATAGCACCGGGGGGTAAAGCCAAGGTAAAGCGGACTGCCGGGTCCGGGCCGGGAGGCTCAGGCCAGGCCCTTCTTGCGGAAGTACATCTCGTACCCGGTGACCAGGAGCTGTGCCCCGTCCGGGGCATAGGTCAGGCCGAAACGGCGCTTCACGTCGACCACGAAGCGCAGCGCGATCTCAGCCGGGGACTCGCCCTTCCGGAGGCCGTCCAGCGTCATCCGGGAGTAGATGCGGGTGTTCTCCGCCGCCGTGGTGAAGGCTGGCCGGGGATGGGCGTCGGCCCCTCCGTGGGCGAAGAAGAGCACCCGCGGATCCAGGCGCCGCAGGCTCTCTATAGTGGCCAGGTAGTCCTCCTCGTGGAAGCTGTAGGGGGCCACGCTGGGCAGCAGGTGGGGGGGCAGGCCCAGCGCCTCTCCGCAGAAGAGGCCCTGCTGGCTTCTGTCCAGGATGGCCAGGTGGTGCGAGGCGTGCCCCGGCGCGTGGATGAACTGGAGCTCTCGGCCTCCGAGGCGGACTACCTCTCCGTCCTCAACGCCCCGCAGCTGCGGCCCGGAGACCGGGAGCACCGTTCCCGAACGCGTCTCGAAGTCAGTGCCGTAGATCTGCTGCGTGATCTCGATCAGGTGCGCGGGATGGGCCAGGTGCCGGACCCCGCGGGGGTGCACCAGCACCCGGGCGGACGGGCACAGCGCCGCCACGGCTCCGGCGCCGCCGGCGTGGTCGACGTGGACATGGGTAGGGATGATGCAGTCCAGGCGGCGCAGGCCGAGGGATTCCATGGCCCGCCTCAGGGCGGGGACGGCGGCGCCTGGTCCGGGATCGATCAGGGCACCGTCTCCATCCGTAATGAAGTAGGAGACCGCGGGCACGAAGGTGCTGGCCTCCGGCACCTCGAGCCGGTAGGTGCAGTCGCCTACCTGTGTCAGGCCTTCCATAGATGCTGCTTCACTTCCGGCCGCTCCCGGCTGGCGGCAGGGCCCCGAATCCCCAGTCGGCGCCGAGGTTGTCCTTGGTCACCTTCATCAGCACCATCACCTCGTGACTGACCACGCCGGGCACCGTCCCCAGGTACTCCCGAACGAACCGGGACAGGTCCTCCTGGGTCTTGAGGAAGGTGGTGAAAAGCAGATCGAAGGACCCGGTGGTGATGACGACGTGGTGCGTTTCCGGCGAGGCCGAGAGGGTGGCGGCGGCCTGGTCGATCATGCCCGGACGCACCCCGAGGCCGATGTTGGCCCGGATGTTGTAGCCCAGGCGGACCGGGTCGGCCACCGCGATTACCTGCAGGACCTGGTCCTCCACCAGGCGCTCGATACGCCGCCGGGCCGTGGCCTTGCTGCATCCGGCGGCGTCGGCCAGGGTGGTGTAAGGGCTGCGGGGGCCGGCCCGGAGCTGCCGCAGCAGCCGGTGGTCGAGCTCGTCGAGCCCTCGTAGCGGGGGCCGGCTCCCGCCGGCGGATATGCACCTGTTGGCCAGCAGGGACAGCGAGAACTTGGCCACCTTGAGGCTTACCATCGTCTCCGCCCTGGTGATGTCCTTGATGGGCGCCAGGCTGGCGCTGACGAAGTCCCAGAGGTCCACCGACTCAGGCAGAGACACAGAGGCGAAGATATCGAACCGCCCGGTGTGGATGGATACATGGTAGACCTCGCGGATGTCCGCCAGCCGGCGGGCCACGGCATCGATCTGGCTGGGCGGGGTGTTGATGGCCACCAGCACCTGCTTGGTGTGGCCGATGGCCAGCGGGTCGACCAGCGTCAGAAACCGGATGACCTTGTCCCGCTCCAGCCTCTCGATGCGATCGGCGATGGTGGACCAGCTCAGCCGCAGCCGTCCCGCCAGCTCGCTGACGCTCTGCCGCCCGTCACGCTCCAGCTCGGCAATCAGGCCCAGGTCAAGGTCGTCCAGTTGCACCGCCTGCCCCATTGATGATCCTTTTCACGCCCTGACGATACATGGATGATACAGTTGGGGTATGTTCTAGCACATTATTGACACAATTGTCAATAGCGGGGTAGAATGGGCGAAAAACGAGGGGGAGGTCGGATGACAGCTCAAGTTCCGCCCATTGTCAAGGTAGGCGAGCTCTTCCAGGCGGGGATCGTGGTGCAGGATGCCGAGAAGGGGATCAGGGAGTACGGCCGGCTCTTCGGCATTGCCCCGGATTCCTGGTGGGTGGTCACCATCGACAGCAGTCTCTGCCGCCTGACATATCGAGGTCAGCCCTCGGCCCACAGCTTCAAGGCGGCCATGGTCATGGTGGGGAGCCTGATGCTGGAGCTGCTGCAGCCGCTCGAGGGGATGGGCACCTACCGCGAGTTCCTGCAGCAGCGCGGGGAGGGGATCCACCACCTGGGTCACGTCGTTGTGCCGGACCTGGATGCGGTAGTAAGGAAGATGGAGCAGGCCGGATTCCCCGCCGTCGAGACCGGGGAGCCCCAGGGCCCTGCCCAGGATGCGGGCCACAAGTGGGCCTACATAGATACCACCTCCGCCCTGGGGTACATCACGGAGTACTCCCAGGGGACTGACCCCAGGGAGTCCTTCAGGATGTATCAGGAGTATCGGAAGAAGAAGGCGGGCAAGGTCCAGCGGTGAGGCCCGTCTGACCAGGCATATTGGCTGGCCCGGTGCGGACCAGCGCCCGAGAGGAGATACCAGGATGGCTGTAGAAGCAGACGCCACCAGGACCGCCGGGAGGCCCCGGCCCAGCACACCCCGGACCGTCAGGCTGAAAGAGACCTACATGGGTCACCGGCCCAGCATCTGCGCCGAGCGGGGCGTGCTGGTCACCGATTCGTACCGGAAGACGGAGGCCCTCCCGCCGGTGCTGCGGCAGGCCATGGCCTTTGAGCGGGTGCTCTCCGAGATGCCCATCTGGATCCAGGGCGGGGAGCTCATCGTGGCCAACATCGCTCCCAGGCCCAGGGGAGCCTTCACCTTCCCGGAGTATGACGACACCTGGCTGGCGAAGGAGCTGGACACCATTTCGACCCGGAAGAGCGATCCCTGGCTCCTGAGTGACGAGGACAAGGCCCTGATCAGGGGCTGCATGGACTACTGGCGGGGGAGGAACCTGGTGGCCATAGCTGACGCTCTCAACACGGATGAGGTGAAGCCCGCGGCGAGGCCCACCTTCATGAGCATCCGCATCGCCAACCAGGAGGGGGTGGGGCACATCCCCCCGGATAGCGAGGGGGTCATCTCCCGCGGCCTGAACGCCTTCGTCGACGCTGCGGAGGAGCACATCAGGCGGCTGGACCTGGCCAATCCGGAGGACTACGCCAGGCTGCCCTTCCTGAGGGCGGTGGTGATCGCGGACAGGGCGGTGGTCAAGTGGGCCGGGAGGTTTGCCGGCCTGGCGCGGGAGAAGGCGGCCCGGGAGAAAGACGACGACAGAAGGCGGGAGCTCCTGCAGATTGCCGAGACCTGTGAATGGGTGCCCGCCCGTCCCGCCCGAAGCTTCCGGGAGGCCCTGCAGGCGGTGGCCTTCATCATGGCCTCGGTCCAGATAGAGTCCAACGGGGTCTCCATAGGCACCGGCCGCCTGGACCAGTACTGCTTCTCCCTCTATGAGAAGGACGTCAGCAGCGGCGCCACAACGAAAGCCCAGGCGCTGGAGCTCCTGGAGTGCCTGTGGCTCAAGCTGGCAGAGTCGAATGACCTGACCAGCGAGGGCCTGGCCCGCTCCCATACCGGCTACCCCTTCTGGATTCAAGTGCCCATCGGCGGGCAGACCGCCGATGGCTACGATGCCACCAACGATCTCTCTTACCTTCTGCTGGAGGTCTCCAGCAACCTGCAGCTCCACGAGCCTACGGTGTCGGCCAGGATACACAGACGGACCCCGGAACGGTTCCTGATGAAGTGCTGTGAGGCTATCAAGAGCCACGGGGGCGGGCATCCGGCCCTCTTCAACGACGACGTGATCATCCCCAGCCAGCTGGCCTACGTTCCCGGAGTGACCAAGGAGGATGCCTATGACTACTGCATCATCGGGTGCTCGGAGATCTCCTTTGCCGGAAAGGGCACCGAGGGGATTGCCCAGCATGCCATAAGCCTGGGCAGGCTGCTGGAGCTGATGCTGCAGGGCAGGAGCCCGGTCACCGGGCAGCCGCTGGCAGGAGGGCCGGGCGACATGCTGCAGTGGAGGGACTTCGATGACGTGATGCTGGCCTTCTCCCAGCAGGCCAGGCTGTGGTCCCGGATCTCGTTCCTGCAGGCCCTGCCGGTGATAGAGGCCCACACCACGTACCGCCCGTGTCCTTACCTCTCGTCTCTCACCAGGGACTGCATCGAACGGGGGAGAAGCTACTATGACGGCGGCGCGCTGTACGGCAACCGCGCGGCGAACGCCTGCATAGTCGGGATCGGCACGCTGGCCAACTCCCTGGCGGCCATCAGGAAGCTGGTCTTCGATGACCGGGCCCTCAGCATGGCCCAGCTCAAGCATGCGCTGGAGACCGACTTCGACGACGTGTCGACCAGCCCCGGCGGCCCGGCGATACGGGAGATGTGCCTGCGCGCGCCCAAGTACGGGAACGACGATCCCCGCGTCGACCGCCTGGCCAAGGACTGCCTGAACCTGCTGGTCAAGGAGTTGCGCCAGCACCAGACCCTGCCGGGCCAGCGCCAGGGGGCCACCATCTCCCCGGTGACGGCCCACGTCAGCTATGGGGCCATCTGCGGGGCCACGCCCGACGGCCGGAAGGCCGGGGCGCCGCTCAGCGACTCCTGCTCCCCGGCCCAGGGCACCGACGTCAGCGGCCCCACGGCTACCATCAAGTCGGTGGCCAGCCTGGAGCACATGAACCTGGTGCAGGGGACCATCTTCAACATGAAGATGCACCCGGTGGCATTGGAGACCCGGGCCGGGATGTCCAAATGGGCGGACCTGATCCGGACCTACTTCGACCTGGGGGGGTGGGAGATCCAGTTCAACGTGGTCAGCGCCGACACGCTGAGGGAGGCGCAGAAACACCCGGAAGACCACCGGGACCTGGTGGTGCGGGTGGTGGGCTACAGCGCCTTCTTCGTGGAGATGGAGAAGGTGGTCCAGGACGATATCATCGCCAGGACGGAGCACGGGTGCGGGTGACCGGCCGCGTCTTCAACATCCAGCGCTACTCCATTCACGACGGCGCCGGGATCAGGACGCTGGTCTTCCTCAAGGGCTGCCCCCTGCGCTGCCTGTGGTGCTGCAACCCGGAATCGCAGAGGAGCGGTCCCGAGCTGGGCTTTGTCGCCTCCCGGTGCGTTTCAGCCGGGGAGTGCGGGGCGCCCTGCGTCCCCGCGTGCCCGTCCGGCGCCATCCGGCTGGACCCGGAGGGCCGGCCTGCCGTTGACCGCGGGGCCTGCGATGCCTGCGGCCGGTGCGCTACAGTGTGCGGAAAGGATGCCCTGAAGGTCGTGGGCCGGGAGATGACCGTGGACGAGGTGCTGGCGGAGGTGGAGAAGGACCGGCCCTTCTACCGCCGCTCGGGCGGCGGGATGACCCTGGGGGGTGGCGAGCCACTGGCGCAGTACCGCTTTGCGGCGGAGTTGCTCGCGGCCGCCCGGGAAGCCTACCTGCACACCGCGCTGGAGACCTGCGGCCACGCGCCGTGGGGCCATCTCGAAGAGGTGCTCCGGCACGTCGACCTGCTGCAGTTTGACATAAAGCACCTGGACCCCGCGAGGCACCGGGAGCTGACCGGCCAGTCGAACGGCCTCATTCTGGACAACCTGAAGATGGTAGCGTCGGTGAAGCCCCCCCAGGACGTGGTCATCAGGGTGCCGGTGGTCCCCGGGTGCAACGACTCCCCGGACGACGTGCGGGCCACCGCCGGCTTTGTGGCCGGGCTGGGCTTCCAGCAGATCGAGCTGGTGCCCTACCACCGCCTGGGGGTCCCGAAGTACCGTCAGTACGGTATGCCGTACCCGCTGCCCGATTGCCAGGCGGCGCCGCCTGGCCGCCTGGAGGAGCTCCGGAAGATCGTGAACGAATACGGTCTGAGGGAGATGGCCGGGGCCATCTGAACGCGGGCAACCTGAGAACAGAGGAAAGGAGGGAGGTCATGCGTGCTGTCTTCTTCCGGGATGGGGAGGTGGAGGTGCGGGAGATCGAGGAGCCGGCCGGGGAGGGGGTCCGAGTCCGGGTGCGCTCCACAGGCATATGCGGCTCTGACCTGCACATGCTGGAGATGAAGTCGCCGCTGGGCTGCGTGGTCGGCCACGAGGTGGCGGGGGTGCTGGACGACGGGACCCCCGTGGTCGTGGAGCCCTCCATGCCCTGCGGAGAATGCCCCAGCTGCCGGTCGGGCGACTACAACCTCTGCCCGGCGGGGGCCGGGCAGTCTCTGGGCGTTGGCCGGGACGGGGGCATGGCGGACGTGGTCCGCGTTCCGCCGGGCTGCCTGGTGCATCTCCCATCCAACCTGAACGTGCGTGATGCCTGCCTGGTGGAGCCGATGGCGGTGGTGGTGCACGGCCTGCAGCGGGCGGGGTTGGAGGGCGGGCAGCGCGTGGCCGTGATTGGTGGGGGCGCCATCGGCCTCTGCGCGGTGGCCGCGGCCCGGGCCTCCAGTGCCACGGTCGGGCTGTCCGCGCGCTACGATCACCAGGCGGCCCTGGGCCGGTCCCTGGGGGCCGGCGGGATCGAGGGGCTGTACGACCTGGTGGTGGACTGCGCCGGGACCGAGAAGGCGGTGATCACCGCGGTCAAGCTCTGCCGGCCCAGGGGCAAGCTCCTGGTGCTGGGGACGCACTGGAGCGGCCTGCCCCTGCCCCAGGTGCTGGTCATGATGAAGGAGATCACGGTTGTCTCCTCCTTCATGTACGCCTCCAACGGCGCGGTGCGCGACTTCGACGTGGCGGCCATGCTGCTTTCGAGGCAGCCGGCCCTGGCCAGGGGCCTGATCACCCACCGCTTCCCCCTGGCCCAGGCGCAGCAGGCCTTCGCCGTGGCGCGCGATCGGAAGGCGGGCGCCATCAAGGTGGTGCTGGAGCCATAGCCGCCGCCAGAATCCGCATCGGCAGGAGGACTTCATGCCCCGGGATCCAAGAGCACAAGCGTTCCTGGACAGTCTGAATGCGCTTGGTACCGGCGCGGACCCGCGTTCCATCAGCATCGAGAAGCAGAGAAGGCTTGCCCCCCGAGACGGCCAGGGAGCCCTACCGATATGCCGTGTCCGCTCTGCGGCAGGCATTCAGCCGCTAGATGCCGGGAGCGGTGGTGGCTGCCGGGCGCGGCCTGAGACATAAGTCGCATACGGACCGGTGCCCCCCATCGGACAATCGTTGTTGGCGACAGCGGTCAATCTATGCTGGGGACCTTCCTCCCCGGTGGTCAGTTGTGGTCGTTGGCCGCATCCGATTCTGAATCGATCTGATATAATCCGGGTGTATCCCCCGCAATAAACGTCTTGGCTGCCCCATTCGGGAAAAGGAGGGGAGCCGTGAGGCATCAGCGCTCTGGCTTCGCAGCATGGACCGGGAGGTAACGGAGGACGAGCTCAGGAGCTGTGATGGCCGGGACGGACGCCCGGCCTGGATCGCCTTCAAGGGCCGGGTCTACGACGTTTCAGCCAGCCGCCTGTGGCCCGGGGGCACCCACATGAGGCGTCATCAGGTAGGGCGGGACCTGACCGGCGAGTTCGCCGCCGCTCCGCACGACGCGGGCGTGCTGAGCCGTCTGCCCGTGGTCGGCAGACTGGCGGGCGCGCAGCCGCGGGAGCTGCCGCGCCTGGTGCAGGCCTACCTGGACCTGCACCCCCACCCGGTCTCGGTCCACTTCCCCATCGCCCTGACCCTGGCCTCGGCCATCTTCCTGGTGATCTGCCTGGCCGGTGGGACGGAGGACCTGGCCGACGCCGCGTACTGCACCCTGCTGGGCGCGGCCGCCATGGCCCCGCTGGCCGCGCTGACGGGTGCATCCAGCTGGTGGTTCAACTACGGGCGCCGGCTGACGGGGACGTTTGCGGGCAAGGCGGGCATCTCGGTAGGCCTCCTGGCAGCCGGGACGGCGACGGCGGTCGTTTGGTCGCTGAACCGTGAAGCGGTGGCGGACCGGGAGGCGGTGGGCTGGGTGTGCCTGGCCCTGGTCCTGGTGATGTCCGGCATGGTGCTGTCTCTGGGCAAGCTGGGCGGGGCCCTGGTCTTCCCGCCCCGCGGGAAGCCGGGCCGGAAGCGTTGACGAGGATGCGGTGATTGAGAGCTGAACAGGAGGGATGCGCTATGATCAAGGTCGGCACAAAGGCGCCCGATTTCGCACTCAGGGACCAGAATGGCAAGACAGTCAGGCTGTCCGCGCTGGCGGGCAAGAAGGTGCTGCTCTCGTTTCGGCCCATGGCCTGGACGGCGGTGTGCCATGACCAGATGAAATCGCTCGAAGAGAACCACGCGCAGTTGGATGAGATGGACTCCGTGGCCCTGGGAATAGGGGTCGACTCGGTTCCCTCCAACAAGGCCTGGGCCGAGTCCATGGGGATCAGGAACACGAGGCTGCTGGCTGATTTCTGGCCGCACGGTGCGGTGGCCGGCGCCTACGGCGTCTTCCGCGAGAAGGATGGGTTCTCCGAGAGGGCCAACATCGTGATAGACGAGAAGGGCAAGGTGGCCTTTGCCCGGACGTATCCCGTTGCCGAGCAGCCTGACATCGAGGAGGTCCTCGAGGCGCTGCGGAGCGGAGGAGGCAGAGGGTGATGATTGGCAGGGATAAGGCGGCCCAGGCCCCGGATTTCACCGCCACGGACAGCGAAGGCCGGAGCGTGACGCTCTCGGACTTCAAGGGGAAGAAGAACGTCTTCCTGGTCTTCAACAGGGGGTTCACCTGACCCTACTGCCGCGGGCATATGGCGCAGTTGCGCCAGGACCACCAGAAGTTCGTGGACCGCGATACCGAGATCATAGCCATCGGACCGGAGACCCCGGAGGCCTTCGCCGACTGGTGGCACAAGCACCAGATGCCCTTCATCGGTATCGGCGACCCTAAGCATGACATCGCCAGGCGCTTTGGCCAGCAGGTGAAGCTGCTCAAGCTGGGGCGCATGCCGGCCCAGTTCGTCATTGACAAAGAGGGGAGGATGCGCAACGTGCATCGTGGAGAGTCAATGGCGGACATCATGGCGGACGAGGATGTCCTGGCCCTGCTGGATGAGATCAACGTCGAGAAAGGAGAATAGCCGAATGAAGGTCCCGGAGTACGTAACCAAGGCCGAGGTCAAGAAGGTGTGCCAGGAGCTGGGCCTCAAAGACTGGTCGGTCCGCAAGGGCACCGGCGTCACCGAGAAGGAGGCGGCGGTCATCCTGAAGTCGGTTGATACCGACGGCATGCGGGTGCCGGTGGAGACGATGAGGAAGGGGCTGGAGGTGGAGCTGGAGCAGGGCCCCAGGTACCCG
>CALMBS010000131.1 GCA_937860285.1 uncultured Chloroflexota bacterium | reverse complement strand
GTTGACCGGCTCCACGTGCAGGACGAGGCGGTTGGCCTGGGCCCGGGACAGCTCGAGCAGGTTGCCGACGAGGTGGGACAGCTGCTCCGCCTCGAGCGCGGCGTCCTGCAGGAGCTGGTTGGTCTCCTTCGGTGACAGGCGGGGTGCCTCCGACATGGCCGTGTTCAGGGCCCCGATGATGACGGTCAGCGGACTGCGCAGCTCGTGCGAGACCAGGCCGATGAACTCGTCCTTCATCTCATCTATCTTCCGCCGGTCGGCGATGTCGCGGAAGTAGACGATGGTCTGGATGCCGGTGGCCCCCGAATCGGGAAGCATCACCATCTTGAGCCACACAGGCAGGGCCTGGCCGTCGCGGCGGATGACCTCCGTCTCCAGCTCCAGCACTTCGCCCGAGCTGAGCCGGGCGTGGTACTCCGGCTCGGCGGCCAGGTCCCTGGGGACCATGAACTGCCTGACTTCCAGGCCACGGAGCGCATCCCTCTCGTATCCCAGCAAGCGGCACAGACCGGGGTTGCCGTCGATGATGATGCCCTCCCCGTCAACCGACAGCACGCCGTCGGGGGACGCCTCCACCAGGTTGCGGTACTTCTGCTCGGACAGCCGCAGGGCATCCTGCATGAGCTTCCTCTGGGAGATATCCCTGGTGACGCCGAGAAGACCGATGAGGTTCCCCTTCTCATCGCGCATGAAGGACACCTGTTCCTCGGCACAGAAGGTGGAGCCGTCCTTCCGCCGCAGCTCCACCTCGACGATCCAGTGGTCGAGGGGTTCCCCCCCCTGCCCGCCGCCTGGCGCCTGGCGATCCGTCAGGTCCGCGTGGAGAGCGAGACCCTTCTCCAGCGATTCCGGCGTGAGGAGGTCCGCCACCGTGAGCCGGCCCAGCTCTTCCTGGGTGTAGCCCACCAGACGCGCGGCGGAGGGGCTCATGTAGGTTATCGCCGGCCCCATGTCGGTGGTCCAGATGACGTCGGTGATGTTCTCCGCCAGCAGGCGGTATCGCCGCTCGCTCTCCCTCAGGGCCAGGTCCATCCGCCTCCTCTCCAGGGCATTGGAGAACATCTCGGCCACCAGGCGGAGGGCGGTCACGGTCTCGCTGTCCCATTCCCGGCCCTCCTCCGCGGAACCCAGCCCCAGGGCCCCGGTCACGCTGCCATCCTGGACCATGGGAACGGCTATCGCCGACTTGATGGCAGAGGCTTCCAGCAAGGCCCTTTCCCCGGCCGCCGCTGGTGGGAAGTCCGCCATCCGCGCCACCTGGACGGTATGGCCCTGCCTGATCTGGCCCATCAGCCAGGGGATGCTGCCTGTGGGCAGGCGGTCCTGCCGGCCCTTGACCGGCTCGACGGTCTCGGAGCACCATTCGTGTTCCATGGATGCGGTGGATCCGTCCGGGCTGAAGGTAAATATGTAGCTGTGGTCGGCGCCGGTGAACCAGGCTATGGCCGCCAGGGCATTGCGTATGCCGGCATCCATGCTCTCGGTGGGCAGGCTGATGAAGGCCGTGGAGATCTCGCTGATGAGCACTTCCAGCTGCAGGCGGCGCTCCCGCTCCATCTCCGCGGCCCGGCGGTCCGTGATGTCCCGGGCCACACCCACCAGGCCGGTGATTTCGCCGGCGGCGTCACGCAGAAAGTCGATGCGCACCTCTGCCCACACCGTCCCTCCGTCTCTTCTGACCAGCTCCACGGTGGCCGTGCGCTGGGACGGGGACAGCTCCACCCCGTCTCTGGCCATGGAGAGGAGCCTCCGGTAGGCCGGCAGCGCGGTCCCTGCGGAGGCCGGCGTCAGCCAGCTGTCGAGGTCCAGGGCGCAGGATTCCTGGGTGCTGAACCCGGTGAGAAGGCGGGTCGAAGGGCTGAGATACGCCGGCTTCATATTCAGATCGGAGGTGAATATCACGTCCGACGCATTCTCCGCCAGCAGGCGGTACCGCCGTTCACTCTCCTCCAGCTCCTGCTCCATGCGTCTGCGGGTGGTGATGTCGCGGAAGTTGAAGACCAGGCCCTCGACCCTGGGATCGTGGAGCAGGTTTCTGGCCGAGGCCTCCAGGACATGCCAGGAGCCGTCGCCGTGCCGGTAACGCACCGCGACATCCTGGGCCGACTTGCCCGGCTGCCTCATGAGGGCCTCGATCCCGGACATCACTGTGGGGAGGTCGTCCGGATGCACCTGGACGTCGGCCAGCCTCATGCCGGTCCACTCCTCGGCCGAATGGCCGGTGACAGTGGAAAGCGACGGGCTCCCGTAGACGATGCGGAGGCCCTCGTCCACCACCGCGACCGCGTCACGAGAGTTCTCCAGCAGGGTGCGGAAACGCTCCTCACTGGCCTTCAGGACCTGTTCTGCGCGGCGCCGGTCGGAGACGTCACGGACGACGCCCATTATGCCCACCGGTCTGCCATCCGGCCTGCGGGTGAATGTCATGGTCACTTCTGTCCAGAGGTGCCCTCCGTCTTTGCGCACCATCTCGATCTCGGTGGTCCACGACCGGGAGGCCTCCTGCTCCCCGGAACGGTCGCTCTGGAGCCGGTGGGTAGTGCCCCTGGTGGCCCACTCCATGGAGGCTGGCGCCAGGGTCTCCGCCAGGGGGCGTTGCAGGGCCTCTTCCACCGTGCAGCCCAGCAGGTGGGTGACCGAAGGGCTGACGTAGTTTGGCCGGCCGTAGAGATCAGCGCTGAAGATGACGTCGACGGCATTGTCGGCCAGGAGGCGGTATCGCTCCTCGCTGGCCGCCAGGGCCTCGTTGGCTCTCTTCCACTCCGTGATGTCGCTGATCAGGGCCAGGACGGACGGTGTTCCCTCCCAGTCGAGGGCGACGGCGTTCACGTGGCCCCATATGTCATTGCCGGCCTTGTCCTTGAACCGCATCTCAAACGCCTGGGACGGCTCCTCGCCGCTGACCCCTCTGGCGTAGCGTTCAGCCACCATCGGCAGATCGTCGGGATGTATGAAGTCGCTGAACTGCCTGCCCCGCAGCTCGCTGACTTGGTAGCCGGTCATCTGCTCGATGCGGGGGCTGACAAAGGTCACGGCCCCGTCCCGGACAACGGCGATGGCCTCATTGGCGGTCTCCACCAGCCGGCGGTACCGCTCTTCCGACCGCCTCAGGTCTTCCTCGGCCCGGATCCGCTCGGTGATGTCACTCACCATGTGCATGATGGCCGGCCGGCCGTTCCAGGTGAAAGGCATCTCGCGGATCCCCAGCCACCTGGTCCGCCCCTCGGCGTCTACCCCGCGGGCCACCGTCCCCGACGGCATCCTCTCTCCGTTTATGATCCTGCTGTAGCGTTCCATCAGGGACGCCCGGTCATCGGGATGGGCTCCACGCAGGATGGTGGTGCCGATAATCCCCTCCCTGGACTGGCCGAAGGAATCCGCGCATTTCTGGTTTACGTAGAGGATCCTCCAGTCCTGGCTGATAACTATGGAGTCGCTGGCGTTCTCGATCAGCCGGCTGACGAGCTCCATCTCGTCAAACCCGCAGGAGGCGTCAGCGGCCCCGGCGGCGGGGACCAGTGACCGGAGGGAGCTGCCCAGGTAGCTCCCGGCGCGCCGTATGAAGGCGGCGGCCCGCGGGGATATCCGCCCCGGGCGTTCGTCGCCAACGAACATGAAACCCACGGTCGTCTCCAGGCGCTTCACGGGCACGAGCGCCACGGACTCCAGGAGGGCGATGCCGGGGCAGACGCCGGTGGGCCCGGCGGGCGTCGCTGTTGGCGGGGAGACCGGGGGCCGGCTGTTGCGGATGAAGGCGCCGGCGCTCCCCTGCATGACGGCGCGGCAGAGGCGGCCTTTCGGCCCCGGGAATGAGGCCCCGGGAAGGCGCTGGTAGCCAGCCCCGCCGGCTCCGAGGGAGACAGCGCAGCTGGCGCCCTCGCCGTCGAGCAGGACCACGCCGGCGTACCGGCAGCCGGCGCACTGCGCCAGGGAAGCAGCGACCGCCGGCAGCTGCTGGCCCGGGTCCTGGTCCGCCGCATCGAGGATGGCGGCCAGGAGGTCACGCTCTGCTTCTGTGGAACCGGTGGGGGCGCGCTGCTGGCCCGGCCCCAGCGCCCGACGCTTTCTCCTGTCGGGGCCCTGCTTGGATCCAATCGCCTTTGCCATGGTTCCCCCCTTCCATGGGTTCTCCGGGGTGGCACCCCGCCAACGAGATGAAACGGCGCGAGCCGGTGGCGGAGGGGTCTGGGCCCTATGATATGAGCGAGTCCCGGGTCAGTCAAGCGCGTGGGACACCCCCGGCGGAGGCCATGCTTTTGACAATTGATCGAAAGCGAGCTATTATTGTTGCCCAACGGGGGACCGGTATGCCTGATACTCGCCTGAAACGCTTTCGCATACTCGTCGTCGACGACGAGGAGCGGATCCTGCACTTCCTGACATCCAAGCTCAAGGCGTCCGGCTACGATGTCCTCACGGCCCAGAATGGCCAGGAGGCCCTGGAGCGCATAGCCTCGCAGCAGCCGGACCTGGTGGTGCTGGACCTGCTGCTTCCCAAGATGCACGGGTTCGACGTTCTGAGAGAGCTGCGCAGCTTCTCCTCGGTTCCCGTCATTGTCCTCAGCGCCCTGGGAGCGGATGCGGAGAGGATCAAGGGACTCAGGCTGGGTGCGGACGACTACGTTCCGAAGCCCTTCAACCCGGACGAGCTGCTGGCCCGCATTGAGGCAGTGAGGCGCCGGATGGGCTCGGAGGAGGGATCGAAGACCAGCGAGTCCGTCTGCTTCGGGACCGTGGAAATCGATTTCGCCAAGCGCCGGGTGGTGGTCGACGGGAAGGAGCAATACCTGACCCGGATCGAGTGGCTCCTGCTCAGCGAGCTGGCGCGCAACTCCGGGCGCCTCATGCTCTACGAGGAGCTGCTGGGCAAGGTGTGGGGCCAGGAGTATCGCGGGGACATCCAGATCCTCAGGACATGGGTCAGCCGCCTGCGGCGGAAGCTGAATGCCACCTCCGGCGGGCGGGGCCTGATCCAGACGGTGCCCAAGGCCGGCTACATGATAGAGCAGTCGCCCTCCTGAACCTCTCGTGCCGGAGGCGCGCCTGCCGCGCCCCACGGCCGGCGCATCGCCCCTTCGGGACTCCCTCACGGACCGATCTCTGCTCCGCAGGCGCTGCCAATGACAGAACTTCGCAAGCATTTCGGGGCGCATTTTATGACATATTCATGGGGTGCATCCTACAATAGGCATGATCTCGCATTGACGTGCCGTCTTCCGGGGGGTGTCGCCAGGCAACCTCCGGCGTATTGGTGGCAGGGATACAGTGCCGGCGAAACCGGGCGGTCGCGGGATCTGTGGGGGAGACATGTTGGAAGGATACCGGGTGGGCGTTCTGGTCGAGCAGGGGTTCGAGGACTCCGAGCTCGTTGAGACGGTGAGGGCCATGAGCGAGGCCGGTGCCGTGGTGGTGGTCATCGGCAGCGGCCTGCGCACCAGCTACCGCGGCAAGAGGGGGAAGGCCAGGACGGAAGCTGACGCCACCGCGGATGGGGTGCGAGTTGACGAGCTTGACGCGCTGGTGATCCCAGGCGGACATGCGCCGGACACGATGCGCCTGAATGAGGCGATGGTGCGGCTGGTCAAGAGCGCGGATGCGATGGGCAAGATAGTCGCGGCCATCTGCCACGGCCCGCAGCTACTGATATCGGCGGATGTGGTCCGGGGACGGCGGGTCACATCGTGGCCTTCCATTGCCATCGACCTGGCCAATGCCGGTGCCACGTGGGTAGATGAGTCGGTGGTGCAGGATGGTAACCTCATCACAGCCGCGAAGCCGGTGGACCTGCCCCGGTTCAACAAGGCCGTCATCGATGCCCTGCGCGAGAAGGCCATGCGGATGGAAGGCCGGGCCAGGTAGCCGCAGGCGCGGACTGGAACCCCGCCGCGTTATCAATTATAGAGAAGGGTGCACCGGCGCTCTTCATCAAACGCAGAGGGGGCACAATCTTCATGAAACCTGCAAACGGACAACTCCGTGCGGGGTTGGCGGAGGGGGGGCTGTTGTCTGATGACGGCAGCCGCAATCCAGGTGGGACCGCGGACGTGGGTCGGGTGGTGCGCGAAGCTTGCCGGCGGTTCGCCCGTGATGTTGACTGGCAGCATCGGGCCTACATCGCTCCGGGTGGCGGCGAAGACCCGGGCCCGGGCTGGCGGCTCTCTGAGAACCACGAGGGGCTGCACAGCGGCCGGTACATCAGCGTGCACGTGGTAGCGGCGGCGGACTCCCTGTTGGTGAGGGGCGGATACTACGACCACTGCCGGCAGCCGCA
>CALMBS010000130.1 GCA_937860285.1 uncultured Chloroflexota bacterium | reverse complement strand
AGAGGTAGGGGGCGGCCCTGCCGGCCTGCCCGGGGCCTCCGCATCAGGCCCGGCTCTGAATGTACCTGGCGGCGGCGAGCGCCGCGGTGACACCATCCCCAACGGCACTGCCTATCTGGCGCGGCGAGTGCTGGCGAACATCCCCCGCGGCAAAGACCCCGGGCACGGAGGTGGCCAGGTCGTGGTCCACCGTGATGCTGCCCGCCTCGTCGGTCGTCAGGATGCCGGCGAAGGGCTGGCTGTTGGGCATCACGCCCACGGCCACGAAAACACCTCCCAGCGCGATGGCCCTGGTATCGCCGGACTTCAGGTTCCTCACTGTGATCCCGCTCACCATCTGCTCCCCGGTGATCCTGTCCACCACGCTGTCCCAGACGAACTCTATCCTGGGGTCGCCGGAGGCGCGCTGCACCAGGACATGCCCCGCCCGCAGCCGGTCACGCCGGTGCACCAGGTATACCCGGCGGGCGTAGTGGGCTAGCTCCAGGGCGTCGCTCACGGCGGTGTCTCCGCCGCCGACCACGGCCACTTCCTGGTCGCGGAAGAAGAACCCGTCGCAGGAGGCGCAGTAGGATACGCCGCGGCCCGTGTACTCCTTCTCGCCCGGCACTCCCAGCTGGCGGTAGCGGGCCCCGGTGGCCACGATGACGGCCCTGGCCGAGAGCGTGCCCTCGGTGGTGTCCAGGCGGAGCGGTGAACCCGGCCCAAGCCCTGTCACCTCGGCGAAGAGCGTCTGGAGGCCGTGCCTGGAGGCCTGCTCCTCCATATGCGATCCCAGCTCCATGCCGGCGATCCCATTGGGGAAACCAGGGTAGTTCTCCACCATCCTGGCGTTGACCATCTGCCCGCCGAACACCCCTCTCTCGACCAGGAGGCTGCTCAACCCGGCGCGGGAAGCATACAGGCCGGCGGTGAGGCCAGCGGGACCACCGCCGATGACTACGATGTCGTGTTCGTTCATGCCCTTCTCCTTCGCTCCATGGAACCACTACTATTCTGGGGCAAGAGGCCACCGCCGTGCAACCGCATGGGAGCGCAGCCGCGCTGGCCGGGGGGCTCGGCGCCATTGACAATTCTCCGGCGAGATACTACCCTGTTACCGCTGGATTCTGAGCATGGTTGACTGGTCCGGATTGCAGGCCAAGCTGGGTCTCTCATTTTCCGACCCGGCGCTGCTGCATCAGGCCTTCGTGCATCGTTCCTACCTCAATGAGAACCCCGACTTCAGGCTGGGCTCGAATGAGCGCCTGGAGTTCCTGGGGGATGCCTTCCTGGGGCTGGTGGTGGCGGAGTTCCTCTTCCGCGAGTTCCCGGACCTGAGTGAGGGTGAGCTGACCAAGCTCCGATCCGATCTGGTGCGGCAGGACAGCCTGGCCCGGCTGGCGTCCGTGCTGGGATTGGGAGAGTACCTCTACCTGGGGCAGGGTGAAGAGAGGGGTGGGGGACGGAGGAGGTCCCGGAACATGGCCTGCACGCTGGAGGCGCTGGTAGGGGCCGTCTTCATGGACCAGGGGTTCGAGGTGACGAAGGACCTCGTCCTGCGGCTGTTCTCTGGGAGCGTGGCCGAGGTGAGGGAGCGAGGCCTGGCCAGCGACCACAAGTCCAGGCTGCAGGAGATCATCCAGGCGGAGAGGCAGGAGAGGCCGGCGTACCGGCTGGTGGAGGCGGCGGGACCCGACCACGACAAGACATTCTGGGTGGAGGTCGTGGTGGGTGGTGAGGTGCTGGGGCGGGGGTCGGGGAAGAGCAAGCAGGCTGCCGAGAAGGACGCTGCCAGGCATGCCCTGGAGAAGCGCGGCTGAAGTCCGGCAGCCCGGGGACCGGCAGCCGGGGCTACTGGCGGGCCAGGTGGCGCAGGGCCAGCCTGATGCGGTCCTCCAGGGACGTCCCGTCTGATGCGGGCACCGCGGCGGCGGCGCGGTTGGCGTCCGCGGTAGAGTACCCCAAGGTGGTCAGGGCCCCGATGATATCGGCGTTGTCCGACGCGGGAGAAACCCCTCCGATGCCGCCCCATCCCTTCTCCAGTTTGCCCTTCAGCTCCAGGACCAGACGGCTGGCGGTCTTGCGCCCTATCCCGGGCGCCTGGGTGATGAGGTCGATGTTGTCCCCCAGTATGGCTGAGGCCAGCTCCTCCGCGGAGAGGCTGGAGAGCATGGACAGGGCCGACCTCGGGCCGACGCCGTTGACCCCGATGAGCATCTTGAACAGGTCGAGCTCCTGCGGCGTGGTGAAGCCGTAGAGGGCCGTGGCGTCCTCCTTGAGGTGGAGATAGGTGTGAAGACGGACCCTGTCACCCGGCGAGCCGAGGCGGCCGATGGTGGAGGCCGGGGTGTACACCTGGAAGCTGACGCCGGACACCTTCACGATGGCCGAGTCGGCGCTGACCTGCTCCAGTGTCCCATCGAGGCCGGCTATCATGATGCGGTCTATTCGCTCCTGGCCAGGAGACGGGAAAGCTGGCGCTGGCGCAGATGGCACAGCGCCACTGCCAGCGCATCCGTGGCATCGCTGGGCCCGGGCTTGGCGGCCAGTCCCAGCTGCAGGCAGACCATGCGCTGGACCTGCTCCTTGTCTCCTCTTCCGTAGTCGGCCACTCCGTGTTTTACCTTGGCGGGAGGGTATGTGGCCACGGGCAGGCCGTGGCTGGCCGCAGACAGCATGGCGATGGCCTGGGCCCTCCCGATAGCGAGGGCGGACCGCACGTTGCGGGCCACAAAGGGCTCCTCAATGGCCACCTCGTCGGGACGGAACCGGACGAGGACATCCGCCAGACCCAGGTACAGCTCATGGAGCCTCTGCGACAGGGGAGCAGAGGCGGACGCGGTCAGGACCCCGCACTGGACCATCCTCGGCTGATCGCCGACTTCGTTTGCGTCCAGCACTCCGAATCCCATGGCCAGCGTCCCGGGATCGATCCCCAGGATCCTCATCCGCAGACCTCCATGCCGCCGGGGTCGCGGGAAGGGACCGGCGGGATCAGGCGCCCGCCCTGAACTTCTCAACCACCGCGTCTGAGAAGTCCACGTTGGAGAAGACACGCTGCACGTCATCGAGCTCCTCCAGCCGGTCCATCAGCTTGAGGATCCGCATAGCGTCCTCCTCCCCCAGCACCAGCAGGGTCTTCGGTATCATGGTGATCTCAGCCGATGACACAGTGCACTTGGCCTGCTCCAGCGCCCTTCGCACGGCCTCCAGCTTGTTCGGTGCCGTGTAGACCTCCAGGTAGCCGCTCTCAATGCTGACGTCGTCCGCGCCGGCGTCAATGGCCATCAGAGCGATGTCCTCGCCGTCCGCGGCCCCGGTGTCTACCGTGATGCTGCCTTTGGATTCAAAGAGCCAGGCCACGGACCCGGCCTCTGCCAGAGTGCCGCCGCCGCGCTGGAAGGCATTGCGCACCTCCTGCAGCGTGCGGTTCCGGTTGTCGGTCAAGGCCTGCGCCAGGATGGCCGTTCCCCGCGGACCGTAGCCCTCGAAGCTGGTCTCCTGGAGGGCTGCACCCCCGCTCCCGGCCCCGCTGGCCCTCTTGATGGCGCTGCTGACGTTGTCCATGGGCATGTTGTTCTCGCGGCACTTCTGAATGGCGAGGCGAAGGCGGAAGTTGCTCTCCGGATCGGCCCCCCCCTCCCGCACCGCCACCGCGATCTCCCGGCCCAGCTTGGTGAAGATCTGTCCCCTTTTGGCGTCGGTCTGCCCCTTTGCCCTCTTGATCTTGGACCACTTATTGTGCCCTGACATACGTTCTTCCTTCCTTGCCCGCGGCCGGGTCGTGCCCTGGCCCGCGCCGCTGCGCTACCGCCACCATCTACGATATATCAAACAGGGGTTGCCGTGTCAACACTGCGCTGTCCGGCTGCGCTGTCCGGCGTGGCCGGGGCAGGCCTTCCCCCCGCGGGTCCGATCCCAGAAGGAAGGGCGGCGGCAGAGGAACTGCCGCCGCCCTGACCAGTCCGTATGGCCGGACCGTCTCCAGCCGCGTCCTATCCGTACTTCTTCGGGTGCGCCGCACCCCAGTC
>CALMBS010000129.1 GCA_937860285.1 uncultured Chloroflexota bacterium | reverse complement strand
GTTCTCCTACAACATACACCGGCAGATGGGGGCGGCCGGGGCCCACGGCGCCTAGCGGCCTGAGATCAGTTCAGGGAGGAGACAATGAGGACAGTCAGGCCATTTACATTCAGGAGCATCGGCAAGTATCACTGCGACTGGCACTTCGAGCTCGATGACAAGGGCAAGTACTGGGACTGGCTGTGGCTGGACGGCTGGACCGAGCAGGGCTACTGGTACGGCCTCACGCTGGCCTGGAGAATGGAGATGCTGGAGCACCGGATCGGCTACGAGAAGAAGGACTGGCCGATCATCGACCTGCTGATCACCAACCCGGAGGGGAAGACGCACCGCGCCATCAAGCCCTTCCCACGGGAGCAGTTCAAGGTGGAAGAGCCCTGGGGCTGCAGCATCGGCGACAACTTCCTCAAAGGCACGGCTGACAAGGACGGCAACCCGACGGGCTACCGGCTCAAGGTAGCCCTGGAGGGCGCCGGCATAGACGTCACCTGCAAAGGGGTCGCTCCGGGCATGCGCTTCGTAGATGAGGCGCACGGCTTCACCTTCTACCGCCAGAAGGAGAACCTGGCGGTGGGGTGGTGGCCGCTGCTGAGCCGCTCCGACATGGCGGGGACGATGACCTACCAGGGACATACCGCCGAGGTCAAGGGCTTGAGCTACGTGGAGCGGCAGCTGGGCAACGTCATGTTCTGGGGGCTCATGCCCCACTGGTCCTACGGCCATTTCTTCGCCGGGGACTACACCGCGGTCTGGATCGACAACACCTCGGCCGGACCGGGCTATCGCCACTTCTCGCCGCTGGCCCTGTTCAAGGGGGAGCACCCCATACTGAGCACCCACAACCTCAACCTCCACCAGGAGAAGTTCGTGCTGGACACCGAGCACGGCAACATGCCGTATCCGCCCATTGAGACGCTGCACGCCACGGAGGGCTCCACTGAGCTCACCACACAGACAGAGCCCGGCCACATCGTGGCCTGGGAGTACGTCACCGATCTCCCGGGCACCGACGTCTCGGAGGCCAACCCCGTCGGATACCACCGGCAGTACGGCCCCATCAATGTGCAGATCCGCCGCTGGGACAAGGTGGAGCAGCTGAGGGGAGTGGTGCTGCGGGAGTTCGACTGGATGACCGAGTGGTTCCCCTTCCCGCGAAAGTGAGCCCGGCGACGACGGCGCTGGCCGGCTTCCAGCGGCGCCGCTACAATAGGTATTGAACACGTAAGGAGAGCCATGGACAAGGAGACCGTGAGCGACAACACCGTCTACATGGAGATGCTGAAGAAGATCGGGTACTGCAACCCGCAATCGAAGTACCTCTTGCAGATACTGCGGAAGATGGCCTCGGTGGAGGATGCCCGGCTGATGCTGGCCCTGCCCGCCGATCCGGCGGTCCTGATCCAGAAAACCGGCCTGACCGAAGAGGAAATCAGGCAACGGGTCAAGGTCCTGGCCGAGAAGGGACTGGTTATCACCTCGAAGAAGGGCCCTCGCATGTTCAGCAGCATAACGCAGCTGCACGACGCCAACCTGGCCAGCTCCGAGAAGTGGGTGGACACCGAGCTCCTGGACCTGTGGCGGGACTACTACGAAAAGGAGCAGTTCCCCACCATCGCCGATACGCCGTGGGACCAGAACGTACAGACCATCCGGACCGTCCCCGCCTGGAAGGCCGTCCGGAAAAGCCCGGACCTGCCCCTGGCCCAGCTGCCCTCGGAGGAGAACCTCCTGGAGCTGGTGCGCGGGGCCGACCTCATCGCCGTGGTGCCCTGCACCTGCCGGCGCTCCATGCGGCGGTGTCACGCCGACCTGGACAACTGCATCACCTTCAACCGCGGCGCCGAGTACGCCATCGAGCGAGGGGCCGGGCGGCAGCGGACGGTGGAGGAAGCCATGGCCATCTTCGAGAAATCGGAGGAGCAGGGGCTGGTGCACACGTGGCCCTTCGCCGCCTCCCCACGGCTCAACGAGATATGCAACTGCTGCCGTGAATGCTGCGGCATCTTCGACGGCGGCCTCAAGTTCGGCAATCTGCCGGCTATCCTGCAGAAGAGCCACCTGAAG
>CALMBS010000128.1 GCA_937860285.1 uncultured Chloroflexota bacterium | reverse complement strand
CAGCCCAGGGAGGTGTGTTGCCCCACCCACCCGATGCCGTCCACCGCCTCGAGATACCAGGCGGAGCCGTTCCACCGGGCGCACTTCAGGTCGTTGTTGGTGGCATCGTAGTAGCTGATGCAGGGCAGGCCCCTGGAGAAGGCCAGGGAGGTGTACTGACCCACGTCTCCCAGGCTGTCCACCGTCTCCTTCACCCAGTTGCCGCCGGCGTCCCGGTACGCATACTTGAGATCCAGCCTGGCCGCATCGTAGTAGCTGATGGCCGGCCGGCCCACCGGGTCGATGGCCAGGGAGCAGTACGCGCCCGCCCCGCCGCTGTCCACCTCCTCCGCGTGCCACGTCTCGCCGCCGGCCGCGCGGTGGGCGTACACCAGTTGCTCGCCGCCAAAGGCCACGTGGGTGCTGTTGTCGGCGCCCCACGCGATTGAGGAGTGGCTGATCGTGCGGCCCTTCTCCACCACGCCCGTGTCCCAGAGCCCGCAGGGAGAGCGAACACCCTTGACGGCGTCGATCTCGGCATCACTCGGGGCCCCGCTGGCCCCGGCCGGGGCCACCGCCACGAAACGAAAGCCGCCGCCGCCGGCCGATGGCCAGCCCCAGACCGTGACGTAGTCATCGCTGCAGAGTGCGAACTCGCTTTCGCCGAGGCCAGACCAGCCCTTGGCGTACACCTCGACCAGGGTAGCTTTCGTCCAGGTGGCCCCCTCCGGATCCGACAGCTCGAAGTCGTTCGACCCCCACACGCTGCACAGGTTCTCCAGCCAGCCGCCGTCATTCACCGGGAAGACGACCGCCTGCGCACAGGGCTCTTCCAGGTCCCACACACATCGGGTCTGGCCGATCGGCCTCACGTACCGGCGGTCGATCTCGTCTCCCCAATCGAGGCCGCCGGCCGACGTCGTCCCATTGGCCTTGCTGGGCGCCCCTCCGGACTCGCCGACCCCGTATCCGTAGGTGCCCTGGGGATAGCCCTGGCCCAGATCAGACGAGGCATAGACCAGGCGGCCGCCGCCGCTGTCGTCCAGCCGCCAGTAATCGTCGATCAGGGCATAGCTGTCCTCGGCCGGCAGGGCATCCGCCGACCGTACATTAAGAGGGAGCCAGCACACCAGGCTGACTCCGACTACGAGCAGGCATACCAGATGAAAGATGCGGCTCATGTTGCGCCGGGCCGTTCCTCCGATTTCCAGGGAACGCGGCTCGGGTCCGCCAGCGCCTCAAACAGGTAGGACCGCTCCAGATCGTCGGAAAGCACGCTGGTGAGCGGCGTCTCGGAATACCTCAGGACCAGCGACTTCAGCACCTCCCGATGGCCATCGGGGACGCGGTCGTGGAAGGAGTCCGACAGCAGGCCCAGGACGGAGGCCGTCTCCTCCGGCACCTTCAGCCCAGGCCGGTCCCGGACGATGGTCTTCCGGCGCAGCACGCCGAAGAACAGGAAGGTGAGGACCGACGCCACCGAGGCGCCGATGGCCACGGAGCAGACCATGACGGTGAGCAGCTCTATGGCCGACATTACCTCGGCCTCTCTTCGTAAAGGGACCGCCCCGACTTCATGTGGCGGCCCATCAGGTTGTAGACCTTGATGATATCCAGGTAGTCGCGGGAGAGCTGGCTGAGCCGGCGCGACACCACCATGGCGGCCACCATCAGGAACACCAGGGCAATCATCGCCAGCACGCTCACCTTCGTGTCCTCCCAGCTCACCGCCGACGCGATCAGCACCCCGAGGACGCCCACGGTCATGAGTGCGAACATGGCCATGGCGGCCAGGTACCGGCTGTGGGCCCTGTCGTAGAGCCTCATGAACAGGTCCAGGGTCACATCCGGCGGTGGCCCGTCAGCCCGCAGCAGCATGCACACGATGTCCGTGATCTTCATGCTGTCCATCGGTCACCCCCTTCTCAGTACCACCGCCGAATTCGCGCGCCGGTCCGGCCGCGGCATCATGTCGCGCCAGCAGCCGCAGCACGGCCTCCACGCCTGAAGCCTAGCGGGCGGGGCCCCACCCCGGAAGTACCAAATGGACAGAATCCGTGACCTTGACGGCTCACCCGCCTCACAACTCTGTCACAATGCGGGACCCGGGGCCCCAGACCCTTGATACCACCCCTACGATGGTCTATCATATGCAGCCTAGAGGCCCGCAACCTGATGCAGGACAAGAGAGTGGCAATCACCGGCGGAGCCGGTTTCATCGGCTCCAACATCGCCGAAGAACTGTCCCCCCGCAACGAGCTCATCATCGTAGACGACCTCTCCACCGGCCGCCCGGAGAACATAGCCCACCTGCGGCGCCTCCCCAACGTCACCTTCCGCCAGGGCAGCATCCTCGACCTGGCCCTGGTCCGGGACGCCCTCCGGGGCGTGGACTACGTGTTCCACCTGGCGGCCATGGCCAGCGTGCCCCAGAGCATCGAGGACCCCCTTCGGGCCGAGCAGGTCAACACGCTGGGCACGCTCCATGTCCTCATCGCCGCCCGTGACAGCGGGGTGAAGAAGGTGGTCTTCTCCTCCTCGTGTGCGGTGTACGGTGACACGCCTTCCCTGCCCGCCCGCGAGGACATGGCCCCCCAGCCACTTTCCCCTTACGCGGTAACCAAGGCCGCCGCCGAGCACTACTGCAGCGTCTTTGGCCATGTCTACGGCCTGCCGGCCGCCGCCCTGCGCTACTTCAACGTCTACGGCCCCCGGCAGGACCCGCGGTCGCAGTACGCGGCCGTGGTGCCGAAGTTCATCAGCCGGGCCCTGCAAGGCGCCCCCCTCACCATCTTCGGCGACGGGCAGCAGACCCGGGATTTCGTCTACGTGCGTGACGTGGTAGCAGCCAATATCGCCGCCGCCGAGAGCGACGCCTCGGGCGTCTTCAACATCGGCTCC
>CALMBS010000127.1 GCA_937860285.1 uncultured Chloroflexota bacterium | reverse complement strand
GTGACCTGAAAGATCTCATTCTGGTCCTGCAGGCCGGAGAAGTCCTCGTAGAGGATGCTCTTCCCTTTGTGCTCAATCCATCGTACACGGTCCAACGGTCATCCCTGCGGCACGGCGCACCTTCGACTGCCTCGCCGGCCCTTGCCCGGTACTATACCATGGATGGCCTGCTTGTCAAAGGGTCTCCGGAAAGAGGGCCCGCTCCCGTCTACGGCCAGGGACGAGGTCACAGAGATGATGGGACGTGCGGACGGACAACCGGGGAAGACATGGGGGACGTGGTTCGGGCGGCAGACCGCCGGAAGAAGAATTCGGGGGCGTCTTGGTCCGGACCCGGAGACCTATCAGGTACCTCAATCACCAGCCCCCTGCACACTCCCCCCGTTCTCAGCCTCAGCTGAGCCGTCAGAGGAATGTGACTCTCAAGGCGGCTGACCTTCGATATCTCTAGCTATCTCCGAGTCTAACTACGCTCCCGAATTCTATCTTGCGACCTCTGCCACAACTGCCTATTTGTGGGTCTCTGCACTATTTGTCGCCGGGGCCCTGGCGCATCCCTTCGCTGTGAGGACTTTGAGAGGAGACCGGCCGGTCCCGGGCGGCATTGCACTGGCTGCTATACTGTTCGCCAGGAGAGGCGAGGGAGGCACCGATGGGGCAATTCATACGGCACATAACCTACAAGGGCAAAGACATCATATTCATGGATGCCAAGGGGGCAAACGAAGAAGAAGGCATCGCCGCCTGGGAGGAGATGAGGCAGGAACTCCTCAGACTGCCGGGCGCTCACCTCACCCTGATCGATGCCACGGACATAGCTCTCACCCCGGCGGTGCTGCGCAAGGCGAAGGAGTCTACCCGCCGCAAGGCCGATCCCGGCACCCGCACCGTGTTTGTGGGCATGAACTCAATCCAGAGGACCACCGCGGAGCTGGTCGCCAGGGGAATGCACCTTAACGTGCACTTCTGCGCCACGCTGGATGAGGGCAAGGAATGGCTGGTACAGGAGGATGACAAGCACGGAAGAACCTAGGGCCTAGCTGTTGGTCCACCTCAGCAGCTTCCTGCCGTCGCCGTCCGTCATGGACCCGGACACAATGAGAATGAAGTCGACGATCTGCCAGATGCCGGCGATGGCCCAGAAGAGGAATCCCAGCCCGTAGATCCACCAGGTGACCCATCCCAGGATGGCCAGGATGAGCATGGCGGCCCCTGTGCCGGTCTTCCCCAGGTAGAGGCGGTGGATGCCGAATATGAACAACAGCGCCCCCAGGAGACTGCAGAGCAGGGTGGCCGTGAGCCTCGACTTGGGTGAGACATCCGCCGGACAGGCCGCGGCGGGGTTCGCCAGCCTGACGCCGCACTTGGGGCATATCTCCGCCAGCGGGTGCACCGGATTCCCGCAGGTGTTGCAGAACCTCTTGGCCTCGGTGGGCGGGTCCGCACTCGCGGCCGGCAGCGGTTCCCGGTCTATCTTCCGGCCGCAGGCTTTGCAGAACGTGTCGCAGCCGGCCAGCGACGTTCCACACCTGGCGCAGAACTCCGGACCGGGACCGGCCGGCACGCCGCCGTCGGGACTGGCCGGGGCACTCGTGTCAACTCCGCTGTCGCTCCTGGCAGAGACCATCACAACCTCCTAGAGCTGCTAGACGACTATCTCCACATTATGTGCCATGCGACTGACCCACGGTGTCTCGCGGCATCACGTCCGCGTCACAGATTATTATCATCACACCCCCGACGTCGCCATACTTGACATAAAGATGTGAGGCCGACGAGAGGAACGGGATACGCCGGGATATCAGCCGGGCTACGCCGGAGGAGGGGGCAGGGGCGCGGATGCAGGGTGCACCCGGCTTCTTGCCGTCGCGCAGGACGGAGCCGGTGACGGTGAACTCCCGGACCCTGTCCGGCAATTCCTGACAGACAGACCGGTCCTCTCCGCACTACCTTCACAGTCGAAGGGGGGAACATGGACAAGCTGATCTACATCCTCTGGGGGCCTGCAGCCCAGGACAGGAAGGAGCGGCAGAGAGTCCTGCTCCAGGAGGTCGCACCCGGGCTGCTTGGGTCCGGGGCCGGCAGACTGACCATGTACATCGCGGACCAGGACTCGGATTTCAAGTCCGCCGCGCCTTTCCATCCCGGCGAGCGCATGTGCGCCGACATCTCCCTCTGGCTGGAAAGCCTGGAACAGCGCTCCCGCTGCGAGGATACCATCAAGGCCGCGGGGTTCAGGCTGGCGGGCTTCCTGGTAGACGAGGTCATCTACACGGAGTACGGAGGCAATCGCCATTCCGGCCCCAGGAGCTGGCCGGACGGCCGGCGCTCTCCGGGGATAGTGGCCGTCACCCTGATGGAGCGCCCGAAGAGGCTGACCCGGGAGGAGTGGATCAAGCGCTGGCACGGCAGGCAGTCTCCGGTCTCGGAGGCCATGCAGCCGAGGTGCCGCTACGTGCGGAACGTGGTGGTCAAGGCGGTCACCCCCGATGCACCGCCCTACGAAGGCATCGTGGAGGAGGCCTGGCCTTCGGTGAAGCACGCCACGAACCCCTTCCTGTTCTACGGGGCCGGGAAGAACCCGCTCAAGCTGGCATGGAACATGACCGTGATGCTGAGGAGCGTGACCAATTTCCTGGATCTAACCCGCATCCGGACTACGTATGCCAGCGAGTACATCCTCAAGAGCTGACCGGATGGGGACGGTGGTCAGGCCAGGGCGCCCAGCAGCATGCCCGGATCAGGCCTGGGGTGCCCTACCCGCTCGATCCGGCGTTGCTCAACTTTGGACCTGACCAGCTTGACCTGGAGCAGTGAGCCACATTCGCGGCAGGTGATCTGCCCATCGTAGTTCCCGGTGTTCAGGTTCTTCGGGATGGCGGTCTCCTTGAGGCAGATCAGACACTCAATCTCCATGCCCATCTTGCACCCCCTTGAGTAGTCTGGCCTTGAGCCGTGGTTGTCGAAGGACCCGGATTCTGACAGGCGTCCATCCACCATGAGGCTCCGTGGACACTGGAGCACTGCTATCTGGCGGGCCATTACCCGAAGCCGTACTCAGTCCTGGGCAACGGCAACTTCAGTCGGCGCCGGCTTCTCATACCCGCACCGGAGACACTCAAACCTGATCACCATTGTGGCGGAGATCCCTCCCGGCCCAGCCGGTCGTTCGCAGATCTCATCCTTTTTCCACCCGTAGGCTCCGCAGACCGGACATTCCATGATCATCCACCTCCTGGCTGCCAGGACTAAGGCCTGGCAGGATACAGTCTGAAGGTAGGGCGAGCGGTTCACCTGGGAGTCTCAGCCTCGCAGTGGGGCGTCACAAAGTCCTCACGATAGGGTCCAATCCGGGCCCATGTCCGGGGAAGCCCGCGGGGCGGCGCCGCGAGGCCGCCCGCACCAGGAAGAGGCCGGGGCTGAAGGGCCGCCAGGACACGGTGTGATAGAATGCCATCAAGGAGGGAAGATGCTGCTGTTTCTCTCACCGGAATGGTTGGAGGCCGTCGGCCGGAACTACAGCTCAGACCCCAACAACCAGAACAAGGCCTTCAAGGGCCTGAGTCTCGTCCTGACGTTTCGGGTCCTGGCTGACCCCGGGTTCGGGTTGGAGAAGGACGTCTACCACTCCATCCACTGGATCGACGGGGTCCGTCAGCGCGACAGCGGGCTCCTGAGCAAAGCCGACGCCGAGAGGAAGTCCGATTTCATCTTGGCGGCCTCTCCAGGCACATGGAAAAAGGTGATCCGCAAGGAGACCGGATTCGTGTCGGCCGTCATGACGGGGAAGGTGAAGGTCGAGAAGGGCGCCGGACCCGAGATCATGGCGCTGGCCTCCAAGAGCCCGGTGGTAGTCGACAACTTCAACAAGGTGGACACAGAGTGGCCGGATGAGATGACGCCACAACGGCTGCGGGAGTATCAGGCGAAAGTGGCGGAGTTCCGGCAGAGACTGAGGGTCTGAAGCAGAAACCGGCTAGCCCACCAGGACGGCATCCTTCTCATCATCACGGACCAGGCTGCCGGA
>CALMBS010000126.1 GCA_937860285.1 uncultured Chloroflexota bacterium | reverse complement strand
ACGCCGATGAGCTCACCGACCTGGGCGTCACCCTGCAGGGCTTCACCATGATAGGGCGCAAGCTCAAGGAGGTGGCGGAGCGCGTGTGCGGCGGGCGGCGGGTCGACCTCCTGGGCAGCGGCTACAATCAGCTGGTCCTGCCCGCCGGCTGGCTGGCCATGGTGGCCGGCGCCGCCGGCATCGACATCGCCCTCAAGGAGCCGTACGTCCTGGCGGTCCAGCGGGATGCAGGGCTGGCGGAGACGAAGAGTGTGGTGGAAGAGGTAAAGATGAAGCTCAGGGGGTACTGGAGATGCTTCACCTGATCCGCATCACTGTTTCCCTTTCTCCGGCCGGTCCATGATGAATCCCTTGATGACGTCGGCGTAGCGGTGGTACACGAAGCCGCCGGCGAGCAGGAGGATGCCTACGGTGATGTAGGCTCCCACCCGGTATCCGGCATCCAGCCGCAACGTGTCCAGGATGAAGAGCTTGAGGACCGCCACGGCCGCCAGCGCCAGGCCTCCCACCCGAACCCATGGCCACTTCCCCAGTATGCCCGCCACGACCAGCACTATCCCATACGCCGCCCACAGCATGGTCAGGCCCATGCTGCGGCCGCTCGTGCTCTCCACATACGTCAGGATCTCAGAACTCAGCCCGTATAGAGTCAGCGCGTTCGCCGCCACGATGAGGATACGAAAGACCCCGTTCTCGCCGGGCAGCAACCCCTGGCTGTGTCGGGACATCAGATATGCCGCCGCATAGACGGCAGCGATGCTGATCAGGATGCCGCCGAAGCTGTAGTTGGCCATGGCGTCAGAGTTCGTCCGCAGAACGTCGGCGTGGCCGTGACTCAGCAGGGTCAGGGCCATGCCGCCAGCGATGCCGATCAGGCCGTATCCGCAGAACCGGGCGGCGGGGAGGCTCTTCCAGGCGCCCGCCAGGATCAGGAGCAGGCCGTAGCCGCTCCACAGGATCACCAGCACCAGGCTCCTGAGGTTCGGCGAGTAGCCCAGGAAGGTGATCACTTCGGCACTCAGGGCCCAGACCGTGAGCACGCTGGCGGCGCTCAACGCCACCAGGCAGGCCAGCCGGTCGAGCTCCATGAGCTTCTCCCGGTTTTCGGCGAGCACGCGGGCGACCAGATACAGTACCACCGTGCAGATGGCGAAGGCCCCGAACCCGTAGTTGATGAAGGGCAGAGAGTCGCTACGGGTGACCAGTGCATGATGGTGATTGAGAAGGACCGCGGTCACGCCGCAGGCCAGGGCTACCAGAGCGTATGCGGCAACGCGAAGCCAGCCCCACTTCCTCCATGTGCCGGCCACCAGCAGGCAGAACCCGTACCCCACCCAGAGGCTGATCAACCCCAGCGATCTGGTGTTCTCGATGTTTCTGATCGATCTCGGGTCGTGCGCCTCGAGAATCTTGCTCCCCGCGGCACTCACAATCTCGGCGCTGCACAGCCACATCGTGAGGACGCTGGCCGTCAGCACCAGCGCCGGGAAGAACCACGGCTGCAGCGCATCCTTCCCGCCCCGGAGGAAGTAGGCCGCCGCATAGAATGCCACGATGCTTATGGTGAAGGCCCAGAAGGTGTCGTTCATGAACGGGCGGAACCGCTCCGCGTCTATGGCGCTGCTGTAGACGAACAGGCCGACCAGGGCCATGCCCAGGGCCCCAAGGCCCCACAGCTGCCACTTCGGCATCCGTTGCCGCACCGCGATCCAGATCAGGGCCGCCCCCTCAGCAGCCCAGGCCGCCGTGATCCATGACGCGTATGACCGGTGGATCTGCACTGGTATGGCAATGGTCAGGAACACGATGGCGATGGCGAAGGCGAACAGGGAGAGAAGCCGGTTGCCCTCGCTCCGCCGCCAGGCCACGTACCCGATCAGGGCATAGAGGGCACACAGGCCGACGCTGAACAGCCCCAGCCACTCCTGATACTTGTCCCACAGCAGGGCATAGCTGACGCAGAAGTAGACGGCAGCGTTCAGGGACATGAGTGCCAGGTCGGTCAGCTTCGGGTCGCGGCGGGCCACCACGTGGAAGAGCGTCGTCGCCGCCACGAAGCAGAGGAAGATGCCGGTCAGCGACCACTCCGCCGCGGACACGGGACCCTCATGGCCGGAGTTCGCATACCACAGTCCGTACACCGCCAGTGAACCGGCGAATCCCAGGAGGGTGAACCATCGCCAGTTTCGGAAGGTCGACAGCCAGACAATCCCGGCATCCAGCACGAGGATGTAGGCGATCATGAGCCCCGGATTGCCGTTGCCGGCAGCCTCCGCCGGCCTATTCAGATCAGAGGCCCCGAGTATGATCGGGACCAGAAAGGCGCCCACGATGCCGATGATGGCAATGGCCATGGATTCGCGCCGCAGGGCTATCACCACCGCCAGCACGGTAACCACGAACATCAGGCCAAAAGTGGCGTAGAACGGCATGACCGGTCTGTCATACAGGGCATAAGAGGCGAAGAAGGACAGATACAGCACGCCGATGCCTCCGCCAGAGAGCGCCTGCGCCCAGGCGCCGTAGGCCTTGCTCCAGTGATGTCCGGCAAAGAGGAGCGCCCCGCCACAGGCCAGGCCGACCAGCAGCAGCGGGATCCTCTCTAGCTTGTGGTTGGCGATGGCCCACTGCGTCAGGAATCCCAGGCCAATGAAGAGGACCAGCATGCCGATCCGTGACAGCCAGTTTCCGGGCATGGCCTGTTCCCATTCCCGTGTCTTCCGGGCGAACTCTGATGGCGGACGCGGTGCCGGCGGACCCGGCGGCAGCCGGACTGGAGTTGCCTGCAATCGAGTAGCGCTGCTGCTCGCCATTCCTGCCGGGGCGGCCCCAGCTGCCAGCGGCTGCGGGGCCTTCGGTTCTGCCGGCAGCGCCCCGGCCTTCACCTCGGGCAACGCCGCTTCGCCGCCAGCGCTCCTCGCCGTCTGCGGCGCCAGCGCCCCCAGCCCCATCCGCTCGCTGATCAGCGTGACGCTGCCCTCGACGACAGAGAGGCGCAGCCCCATCTCTCTGAGCTCCCGCCTCATCTCCGGAAGACCGTCGGCTGCGCCTCCGGCGCTGCCGGGCCCTCTTTCCCCGAACAACGATGTACCGCACCAGGTGCAGTACTCCGCCCCCATCAGGCTCTCTCTCTGACACCTCGGACATTTCATGGCTTTCCCCTCCTGCACGCCCTTGCCGGATGAACGCCTTCCAGTATCTATTCCGACGGCCCGGCCGTCTTGAGACCTTGGTCCCCATTACCGGGCGGGCCAGCTCACGCCGGGGCAGGATTGTCCTTCTTGCCGCAATTCAACGCATTGCCTCAAAACGGGTGTTACCGAACCCGGAGGCATCGATGCTATGGAGGTCGGAGGCATGGGATAGCCTTCAGACGCCGCCCGGGGCCGCAGACGCACTGGCCTTGATCGTGTACAATATTGGCGGCCTGCGGGGGAATATAGGACAGGAGGACGCGGAGAGCGGTGAACCCCACCTTGAGCCGGTGGCTCACGGTACTGTCAGGCGGGCGCAGCCTGAAGGACATGAAGAACCTGGAGTGGATCTTCATCGTCATCCACTGGCTGGGCGTTCCGGCGCTGGTGGGCATCGGCATCACCTACGACCCGGTGTCTCCGCGCGCGGTCATCATACTCACCATCCTGCTGGCCATCTGGAGCGCCCTGGCCGCGTTCCTCAACCGCCGCATTGTCACCGTCGAATGGCAGGTCCTGCTGGGCATCGTCAGCCAGGTGCTGGTGGCCGTCTTCGCGTGGGCCATGATCTTCCAGTTCCTGCAGGGCCAGACGGCTGCGTACGGCGGCTTCGCCTTCGTGATCATCGAGGGAGCGGTGCGATTCGGCCTCGTCGCCAGCCTCTTTATGGAGGTCATCTTCGTGGCCGGGCTGGCGGCCGCCATGCAGTACCGGGTGTCCGAGTACGGTATGGAGTTCAGCGCCACCGGCTTCACCTTCTGGGCCATCTTCCTGTTCTTCATCGCGCTGTCCGTGGGGCTGGTCACCGAGGAGACCCGGAGCGAGCGGCGTCGCAGCGCCCGGCTCGTCCGGGAGCGCACCCTGCTGGAGGAGCGGGGGCGCATCGCCCGCGACCTTCACGACACGGTCCTCAAGACCCTCCACGGTCTGGCGCTGGAGGCCCACGTCCTGGGGCGCCAGGCCGCCACGCCGGCGGTCAGGGAGAAGGCCCAGTACATCCAGACGGTCTGCCAGCAGTCCACCCAGGAGATCAGGGCCATGATCCAGGAGCTGCGGACGGAGACGCAGGAAACCGGCATCGCGGCGGAAATGTCGCGCATGGTGGCTGAATGGAGCGTGGCCACCGGCATCCCGGGTGAATTCAGCGCCTCCGGGAAGGACGTCAGCCTGCCGCTCCTGGCCACCCACAACCTGCGCAGCGTGCTTTCGGAAGCGCTGGAGAACATCCGCAAGCACGCCCAGGCCTCGAGGGCCACTGTCACGCTGGAGCTGCTGCCCGGGGAGGTGCGCCTGGAGATCGAGGACGACGGCCGGGGGATCCCCTACGCGGCGGGTGAAGTCCACACCCTGGCGTCCCAGGGCAAGTTCGGGGTCCGCGGCATGAAGGAGAGGGTGGAGCAGCTCAACGGACAGTTCTCCGTCGACACCAGCCGGGGCACGCGGCTGCTTATCTCGGTCCCGCTGCCCAAGGCGAGGTGACGCCGGCAGGAGCGAAGGGGTGAGGGCCGGATGCGGCGCGCCCCGGCTACGAAAGGGGGTCCCATGAACAAGGTCAGGCTACTCATCGTCGATGACAACCCGGTCATCCGCCAGGGGCTGCGCAGCCTCATCGAGGCGGAGGAGCGGCTGCAGGTGTGCGGCGAGGCCTCCACCGGAGCCGAGGCCATCCAGTGGATGAAGAGGAGCTCGGCCGATGTCATCCTCATGGACATCCGCATGCCGGTCATCGACGGCATCGATGCCACCACGGAGATACTGCGGGGACATCCCGAGGCCAGGATACTCATCCTCACAGTCACCGAGGATGCCCGGACCCTGGCCCGCACGCTGCACGCCGGGGCCAGGGGATACCTGGTCTACAGCCGCTTCGACCCCGACGAGCTGCTGAAGGCCGTCTACACCGTGGCTTCGGGCGAGGAGATCCCGCCCTCACCGGCCGTGGCCATGGCCCTGGGCGAGCTCCCCAGGGACGATCCCAACACCAGGCCGCTGCCCGAGGTGACCGTGGTCGAGCACCTCACGGAGCGGGAGACCCAGATACTGGACCTCATCGCCGACGGCCGCAGCAACGCCGAGATCGCCGAGGCCCTGGTCCTGGAGGAGAAGACGGTCAAGAACCACATCACGCGGCTCTACTCCAAGCTGGGCATCAGCAGCCGGTACGACGCCATCCGGCTGCGGCTGGCGCACCTGCGGTGACGGCCATTGACAGCATGACGTCATAGCGCTATCATGTCATAGCGTTAAGGGAGGCGTCAACATGTCAACTGGATCCAAGAGGGCCACCGTCTATCTCGATCCGGCCTTGCACAAAGCGCTCAAGCTGAAGGCCGTGGAGACTTCAAGGTCGGTATCCGATCTGGTCAACGATGCCGTGCGGGAGTCGCTGGCGGAAGACGCGGAGGACCTCCAGGCCTTTGCGGACAGGGTAGCCGAGCCCCTGGTCAGCTATGAGTCCATGGTCAAGAAGCTGAAGAGAGATGGCCTCATATAGAGTCTCCTTCAAGCATTCCGTGGAGAAGGACGTCCGGTCCATTCCCCGAAATGACCTCAGCAGGATCATCCGGCGCATTGGCGCACTTCGCCAGGACCCGCGACCTCCCGGCTGCGAGAAGCTGGCGGGCCAGGAGAGGTACCGCCTCCGCCAGGGGGCATACCGCATACTTTATTCCGTTCAAGACGACGAGCTCACGGTGTGGGTGGTCAAGGTCGGCCACCGCAAGGACATCTACCGATGAGGTTCTATCGGTAGATGGGCGGCACGGCCGGAGATTGGGGCCGCCGGCAGATCAAGCTCGACGAATGGGAGATCATGGTGGTAGCGCAGAAGCGCTCCCCCAAGCTATAATAGCCTCATCATGGCCCAGTCTCCCGCATCCGGCCCGGTCCTGGCCGTGGACCTCGGCGGCAGCAAGATCGTCACCGCCCTGGTGTCCCCGGTGGGCGAGATCCTGTTCCGGGAGTACATGCCCACCCTCGCGGAGGAGGGCGCGCCGGCCGTCATCCGGCGCATAGTGTCCTCGGCCACCAACCTGGTCACCAACGCCCAGATCAATGCCTCGTCCATCTCCGGCATGGCCGTGGCCGCCGCCGGCGCCATCGACCCGGACAAGGGCGTGGTCACCGACTCCCCCAACCTTCCGGGATGGCACAACATACCGCTGAAGGACGAGATCGAGAAGGCCATGGGCGTCAGGACCTTCGTCATCAACGACGCCACCGCGGCCGCGCTGGGGGAGCACCGCTTCGGGGCCGGGCGGGGGGTGCGCAACCTCATCTACCTGACGGTCAGCACCGGCATCGGCGGGGGCATCATCATCGACGACCGCCTGTACTCCGGCGCCTCCGGCAGCGCCGGGGAGCTGGGCCACATGACCATCGACGTGAACGGCCCGCGCTGTGCCTGCGGCAACACCGGCTGCCTGGAGGTCCTGGCCTCGGGCAAGGCCGTGGCCCGGGAGGCCCAGCGCCTCATCGGCCAGGGGACCAAGACCATCATCCGCGAGATCGCCGAAGGGCACGTGCAGTACGTCACCGCCCAGACCGTGGCCACCGCCGCCAACCGGGGTGATCCCGTGGCCCTCTCCATCATCACCAAGGCCGCCACCTACCTGGGCATCGGCCTGGTGAACATGGTGAACATATTCAACCCCGAGATGATCATCGTCGGGGGGGGCATGGGCAAGATGGGGGAGCTGCTGCTGCAGCCGGCCCGCCAGGTAGTGGCCGAGCGGGCCTTCCAGTACCCGGCCAGCATCGTGCGCATCGTCTCCAGCGAGCTAGGCGACAACTCCGGGGTCTTCGGGGCAGTGGCCTTCGTCACGGACCCTGGCCGACCGCTCTAGCCAGCGCTGCTTCTGCGCCAGGCGGACGTCCTCATCCGTGGTGCGGTAGCCCGCCAGGAACTCCCGGCGGAACTCGGCGTAGCCCCCTTCCACGATGGCCGTCCTTATCCTCTCCATCAGCCTCATGATGAAGCGCAGGTTGTGTATGGTGGCCAGCCGGTAGGCCAGCAGCTCCCGGCTGCGGAACAGGTGGTGGAGATAGGCTGCCGAGAAGCCCCGGCAGGTGTAGCAGTCACAGCCGGCATCGATGGCCCGGTCCAGGCTCTTGAACTCCGCCCGGCTGATGTTGACCCGCCCGCCGCCGGTGAACAGCGCCCCGTTGCGGGCCGTCCGTGTGGGCAGCGCGCTGTCGAACAGGTCCACCCCGCGGTCCACGTTCTCCACCAGGTCCTCCGGCGAGCCCACGCCCATGAGGTAGCGCGGCCTGTCCACCGGAAGGGCGGCCACGGTCTCCTCTACCATGGCCAGGGTCTCCTTCTTCGTCTCGCCCAGGCACAGGCCCCCTATAGCATAGCCCGGGAAGTCCAGGGATGTCAGGCTGGCCGCCGACTGCCGCCGCAGGTCGGCGAACACCCCGCCCTGGACGATACCGAAGAGCTGCTGGTCCCGGCGCCGGTGGGCCGCCAGGCACTTCTCGGCCCAGCGAAGCGTCCGCTCCATGGCCCGGACCACGGGCTTCCTTTCCCTGGTGTAGGACGGGCACTCGTCCAGCACCATGATAATGTCCGCTCCCAGCCTCTGCTGCAGCCGCACCGCCCCTTCCGGGGTGAGGGAGTGCTCGGAGCCGTCAATATGCGACCGGAACACGACGCCGCTGTCGTCGACGCGGCGCAGCGAGGCCAGGCTGAACACCTGGTACCCGCCGCTGTCGGTCAGTATGGGACCATCCCAGCCCATGAACCGGTGCAGCCCCCCCAGGTCCCCCACGACATCGTCCCCGGGCCGCAGGTACAGGTGGTAGGCGTTGCAGAGGACCATGGCCGCCCCGAGGTCCTTGAGATCGTCCGGAGTCAGCGCCTTCACCGTCGCCTGGCTGCCCACCGGCATGAAGGCCGGCGTGGGCACCACCCCGTGGGCCGTGGTGATGAAGCCGGCGCGGGCCGCCGTCCCGGGGCAGGTCTTCTCGACATCGAAGGTGCGCCTCACGCCGTGACCGTCACCTGATGAGATCACTGGCGATGATGGCCCGCTGGATCTCCGAGACCCCGACGTACACCTCGGTCATCTTGGCATCCCGGTAGAGGCGCTCCACCGGGAGACTCTTCATGGTCCCGTACGCCCCGTGGACCTGCATGGCCATGCGGGTCACCTCCACCGCCATCTGCGAGCAGAAAAGCTTGGCCACCGCCGACTCGTTGCGGATGCCCCGGCCCTGGTCCCGCAGGAAGGCAGTGCGATAGGTCAGCCACCGCCCGGCCTCCACCCTCGAGGCCATCTCGGCCAGCAGCCACTGGATGGTGGGCATCCCCGAGATGGGCTTCCCGTAGGCCACCCGCCCCTTCGAGTACTCCACTGACAGGTCCAGGGCCCCCTGGGCCACACCGGTGGCCTGCGCCGCCACACCCACCCTCTCCACGCTGATGGCCTCCAGCATTATGTCGAATCCCCTGCCCTTCTCTCCCAGGAGGTTGCCCGCAGGCACCCGCACATCGTCCAGGTGTACGGCGCAGGCCCCAAACCCCCGCAGCCCGATGGTGTCGGACGGCTCGCCCGCTTCGAAGCCCGGCGACTTCGCCGGCACAATGAAGGCGCTGACCCTGTCCGTATCATCCCTGGCAAACACCAGCGCCTGCCCGGCCACCCGGGCCAGAGAGATGAACTTCTTCTCCCCGCCGATCACGTAATGCCGGCCCGTCCGCCTGGCCCGGGTGACTATGGCCTTCGGGTCCGACCCCGTCCCCGGCTCCGTGAAGCAGAAGCAGCCCAGCTTCCGGCCGGCCACCAGGGGCGCCAGGAACCTGTTCTTCTGGGCTTGGCTGCCGAACCGGAGCAGGGCCTCCGGCGACAGGACGCTCACGGCCACGATGGCCCCGGCGGTCATGGACGCCCGCGCCAGCTGCTCGATGACCAGGGCGTAGGCCAGGTACCCCGACCCGCTCCCGCCGTACTCGGCAGGATAGGCCAGCCCGAAGTAGCCCATCCCGGCCATCCGGCGGACCAGCTCCAAGGGGAACTCGGCGGTGCGGTCGATCTCCGCCGCGCGCGGGAGGACCTCCTTCGCAGCGAACTCCCGCGCCGCGCTCTGGATCATCTTCTCCCGTTCAGAGAGGTCGAAGTTCATTCCCCGTTCCCGCCCAGGCTGATCACGGTAATCCGATCGTTGGTGTAGATGCAGATACTGGCAGCGATCTCCATGCTGGTCCGGGCTATCTGCTCCGCATCCAGCTCCGAGTGCCGCAGCAGGGCCCTGGCCGC
>CALMBS010000125.1 GCA_937860285.1 uncultured Chloroflexota bacterium | reverse complement strand
ACCCCTTGCGGGAAAAGACGGCCAGCGCAGCGTCCAGGATCTGCCGGTGACGGTTACCCCTCGCTGCCGACCTGATGATTGCCGAATCGCTCATGGCGCCCCTCTGCACAACACCCGAATGAATGTTCAATCAAGATAATACCAGCAAATAATCAGCAATGTCAACCAATTGCCAACCTTCGTTTTTGACTTAACAGTTTGCTTCTGCCATAATCTTATGAGTGTTCGTATAGCTTGACATTTTGCGGACGTTCCCTGTACCATTTGAATGAACATTCATTCTCATCAAAGGGGGGTGTGAGAATGAAGCAGGCAGAGGGGGTCATCACTACACACCTGTGATGTACGGTCATAGGCTATTTGCGGCCGCATATTGATCATGGGCGACATAAGCCCGGCAGCCGGAGGCCTGAAGGGCCGCCTTACCAGGTGGTAGTGCAGAAAAGGCACCTCCCAGGAGGGATTGATGAAGAAGAAGCTGTATGCCCTGTTGTTCGTCGCAGTGGTCCTGTCCACCGTGGGACTGTTGGTCTCGCTGCTGGTCGGATTCCGTCACAGCGGTAGGGACGTCACAGACCGGATGGACCTCGTGCCGGAGACCGCCAACCTCATCGGCCATATCGAGGTCGGTGACATCACCGGCGATGGCAGCATCGCCGATATGTATGCGGCCATGCCGAAGGACGAGGGAGACCCTCAGACCATCGAGGAGGCCCTGGAGCAGGCGCTCAGCATGAGCGACCTGGACCTCACCGGCTTCTACGATGCCTGGGTGTTCAGCGACGTATCGCGGAACGCCACGGACAATACCTACTGCGGGGCCATCCTCAGGGGTGACTTCAACCAGGAGAGTCTGGTGTCCGGGATGGCATCCGTGGTGGGCGACGGCTTCACCAGCACGGAATACCAGGGCTTCACGGTCTATGCCGGGTCCGATCAGCGCGTCGGACTGGCCTTCCTGGCCAGCGACCTCCTGGTCACCGGCTCAGTTGACGCCGTGAGAGACGTAATCGCGGTCCAGCAGGAGAACATGCCGGCCGTTGGCGGAGAGCTGCTGGACAGATATGATAGCCTTGACGGCCAGCTGGTTGAGATGGCCGCCATCATGCCGGACGGCATGATAGCACGGGAGATAGAGGAGCTCACCGCCGGCATCACCTCGCCGACGGCGCTCGACGCACTGGGGGATGCGGAGATCCTGACCCTGGACATGACCCGGGACGGCGAGACCGTTGACTGGAACACCAGGTTCTACTTCAGCAACGAACAGTCGGCCAACGACGTCAGGGGCCTGATCCCGCTCCTGTCACTGGTGATCGGCGCCATCGACCTGCCGGGCGGGTCCGTGGTGCAACACCCGGAGAACGTCCTGTCACTGCTGCCTCAGATGCTGACCAGGTCCGAGTTCCGGACCGACGGCTCCTGCCTGACCATAAGCTCGGACCTCACCCTGGCTGACATCGATGCCATGTCGGCCGTGAAGGAACAGTCCGGACTGGACATCGCCATCGGCGTGAACACCGGGGATCTGACCACCGACGGCCTGGGCATCACCATCGACGGAGTCATTCATAACACCATAGCCCTGAAGCTGGAGCTGGGAGAGGTGAAGCTGGCCGCGTCGATGGGAGAAGAGACCTTCATGGAGGAGTCCCTCGCGGGAGGGTCCGTCGATGCCAACGGCACCACCAACTTCCAGCACAGCGTGGTCATACCCCTGGATCTGCTGGGCGAAAGGGAGCTGCACATCGCCGTGGACACCGCGGTGGAAGCGCGCGGGTTCAGCATACCTCTCACCGCAGCGGTCAACCTGACAACTCCGGAGATCTCCAAGCTGATCACCGTCCCGGAGATGGACATGGCGGTCGATTTCGGAGAGGTGACTGCCGATGGACTGCCGATGCATCTTCAGACGGTCCTCACCAACCCCAACCCGTTCGGCATCGACATCGGTGACGTGCAGATAGCCGCCACCGGCGAGTCGGGCAATGTGCTGTTCACCAGCCAGATGAGCGGCGTCTCGGTACCGGCCGAATCGGCCGGGATCCTCACCGGCGAGATGCTCATGCCGCTCGACATGCTGAACGAGTCAGTGGTCATCATGACCATCCGCACTCAGGCCGGTTTCGCCGGGGCGAACCTGCCCATGGCCGCCAAGCTCACGGTGAACATGCCGGACATAGCCAGCCTCATCGTGGTCCCCACCGTGGACATAGGGGTGGACATGGGGAACCTCACCACCGACGGCCTGGTCATGGGGCTGCGGGCCACCATCACCAATGACAACCCCTTCGGCATCGACGTGGGCGACGTGCAGATCGTGGCCAGCGACGGCTCGGGGGGGACCATCTCCACCTCCACCATGGACGGGCTCTACGTGGAGCCCAGCTCGGCCGGCACGCTGACCGGCGAGATGCTCATGCCCTTGGACGTACTGAACGAATCTACCATCGTGATAGCCTTCGAGACCCAGGCCGGGTTCGGTAGCGTAACGCTGCCCATCGGCGCCCGGCTCACCGTCAATATGCCCAACCTGGAGAGTCTGATCGCGGCTCCGGGGATTGAGATGGCGATTGACTTCGAAGACGCCACTTCCGACGGGCTGCGGCTCGGCCTGCGGGCCACCATCACCAACCCGAACCAGTTCGGCATTGACATGGGCGACGTGCGGATTGTGGCCACGGGCCAGTCGGGCCGGAGGATCCTCACCGAGAGGATGAGCGGATGCCACATCGGTCCCGGTGACGCCGGCACCCTCAGGGGCGACCTGCTCATGCCGCTGAACGTGCTGGATGAGTCCGCGGTCATCATCACCATGGAGACCGAGGCCGGCTTCGCCGGCGTCGCGGTGCCCATAAGCGCCACGATGACCATCAACATGCCGGATATAGGGAGCCTGGTCAGTGTCCCCAAAGTCCAGATGTATATAGAGCCCAGCTGGGTGGCCGACCTGCCCCTTCCCGGGCTTCGCGTAGACGTGATAGCCAACATGGCCAACGAGGGAGGTATCGACCTCAACATCGACACCATCGATGCCAGCTTCTTTGACTACAGAGGCGAATACGTGATGAAGATGAGCGTGCCGGGCGGCACCATCAGGGCCCACAGCGGCCACAGGTTCTCCGGCACGGTGACTCTCAGTGCTCTGCAGTACTCGAGGCTGCTGGGCGGCGGCCACTTCACCGTGGCGCTGTCGTCAGCGGCGAGCATCGCCGACGTGGATACCTCCTTCCCATTCGAGGCGGCGGTAACGCTGGAGCTGGCCTCTCTGGTGAAGGTCCCGGAGATGGACTTCGGAGTGGAGTTCGGCGAGCTTACGGCCGAAGGCCTGCACCTGCTGCTGTCAACCAGCGTCGGCAACTGTAACCCGTTCGGAATCGACGTCAGTGACCTGGTCATTGTGGCCACCAACGCAGCGGGCGAAGTGATCGGGTCCTGCCCCCTGAGCAGCCTTTCCCTGGACCCCAACTGCGCGGGCAGTGTCTGGGGCGACCTGCTGGTCCCGCTGGAGGAGCTCAATGAGTCCACCATCGTGCTGTCCCTCCAGGGCCAGGCCGGGTTCGTCGGTGTCACCCAGCCCGTCAACAGCAAGCTCACCATCAAGATGCCCAACATCCAGAGACTGATGGCCGCCCCCGAGACGGATTTCGGGGTGGACTTCCGGGAGGTCACCTCCGAGGGCCTGCGCCTGGGGCTCCGGTCCAACGTCAACAACCCCAATGCGTTTGGCATCGACATAGGGCAACTGCGGGTGACCGCCACGGACCAGTCGGGTGAAACCATAGTGACCACGCTGCTCTCCGGCGGCTGGGTGGGGCCCGACTCGGTCGGCACGTTCTCCGGTGAGCTCGTTCTGCCGCTGGACCGTGTTGAGGACACCACCATCGTGATCACCGTACAGACCGATGCCGGCTTCTCCGGGGTAACCATCCCCTTGAGCGGCCGGGTGATGGTCATGGTGCCGGGCGCGGAGTGCCTGATCACCATGCCGGAGATGGACTTGGGGCTGGAGTTCGGGAAGCTGGATGCTGCTGGCATCTACATCGGGCTCCAGGCCAACCTCACCAACGCCAATCCGTTCGGCCTCAAGATGGGCAGCCTGGACATCACGGCCAGGGACGGGGAAGGCAACGTCATCGTCGCCACCAGCATCGAGGGCGGCTCCCTGGGGCCCGAGTCCAAGGACACCTTCTCGGGCCGGTTCCTGCTGCCGCTGGAGGCCATAGATGAGCCCACGATAGTGATCACCGTACAGGCCCAGGCGCAGTTCGGAGACGTGACGCTGATGCCCATCAAGGGGAAGGTAGTGGTCAAGATGCCGGGCCTGAAGAGCCTGGTAGCCACCCCGGACATAGACCTGAGTGTGATCGTGGGAGAGATCACCGGGGACGGTCTGAAGCTGCGGCTCCAGGCGGAGGTGGCCAATGTCAACCCATTCGGCCTGGACCTCCTGGACCTGAGCGTCGTGGGCAAGGACCGGGAAGGCAACGTGCTCTTTACCGCCGCCATGGACGGCCGCTACATCGGGGCCGGCTCCGGGGCCACCATCTCGACGGGCCTTCTGCTCCCGCTGGAAGCCCTGGATGAGCCCAGCATCGACCTCATCGTGCAGGGTGAGGTCCGGTGCAACGGGGTAGACCTGGCGGTGCGGGCGAAGGTGGTGCTGGTCAACATACCGGACTCCGGGCATGAGGAGGAGACATATACCCCGCCGGAGAAGACGGACGTCACACCGGAGGAGCCGGCAGCCGTCACGCCGGAGGAAGAAACCCCCGTCACCCCGGAGGAACCAGAGGACGTCACACCTGAGGAGACCACCGACAACACGTCGGACGTGTAGAACACTGCAGTCGAAGATACATACAGGAGGGGTTGCGCCGGGCGCAGCCCCTCCTCGGTTTTGGCGCGGACGGCGGAGCGCCGCTCAGCGGCCCTTCCCCCGGCTGCCCCGGCGAATCACCCAGACGCAGGCCGGTTTGAAAGGGTTGTACCTGAGCCCTCTTTTCATGATGACCCGGATGATGAGGCGGATGACAAAGGCTTCCAGGAGCACGATGCCGGCCAGGATGCAGAGGTCAGCCAGGTTGAAGACCATACTGGAGTCGCCGCCCGATGACACCACCTCGATGAAGTCGGTGACCTTCTCGTAGAAGACGCGGTCTGCCAGGTTTCCCAGGGTCCCCCCAACGAAGAGACCGGTCCCGATACCCAGCAGCGTGCTCTCCTGCCGCCGGAATCGCCAGTAGAGGACCGCAGCCACGAGTATCATGGCCACCGGGATGAGCAGTGACACCAGGGACGAGGCTGGAGTGCCGAAGAGGATGCCGGGGTTGGCCACGTTGGTCAACCGTAACCGGGCGTCTGCGGGTACGGCCTCTCCCTCTGACAGGCAGGTTCGGGCTGCCAGCTTGGTACACTGGTCCAGCAGCAGCGCCGCCAGGGCCAGCAGGGGAGCCTTCTCGAGACGCTGCCACAGGCGTGAAACACCGGGGGCACTCCCCTCTGCCAGACTGCCCATCAACCTCTATCCGATGCCGTGCCGCCCCGAACACCCGTCGCCGGGCGCGGGAATGGGGCCTGCCGGCAACAGAACACGATACCATGCCGGGCTCTCGCCGGCGTCTCAGACCACCCCGGGGCGTCCACACAAAAGTAACATGGTTCGCCAGGGCAGGGAGTTGACACCATGGTTGCCATAGTGGATATTCTCTGGGGGGACAGGAGGGCAATCCTCGGCGCCCCGCAGTCGATGGCCCGGCGCACCCGCGGCCGCCGGTCCGCACGCTATGCCCGGCCGGGAAGGGAGGCAGGCATGTCCGAGATGAGGCAGGACCCGACGACCAGGGAGTGGGTCATCATCGCTACCCAGAGGCGCAAGAGGCCTTCCGACTTCGCCCGCAGGTCGCCCCGAACCGAGAAGCCGGCCTTCGTCAGCTCCTGCCCCTTCTGCCCCGGCAACGAGGCCCTGACGCCTCCCCCGGAGCACTGCCTGGCGGACCCGAACACCGGCTCCTGGAGGGTCAGGGTCGTCGCCAACAAGTATCCGGCCGTCACCCCGGAAGGCAGCACTTCCCGGAGAGCAGACCGCGGCCTCTTTTTCAGCATGGACGGCATCGGGTTTCACGAGGTGATCGTGGAGACCCCGGTGCACAACGAGTCCCTGGCGCTGATGAACGACGCACAGGTGGCCGAGGTGCTGAGCGCCTGGCGGCAGAGGTGCGAGGAGCTGTCCCGGGAGCCGGCCGTCAGGTCCATCGTCATCTTCAAGAACCATGGGCCCGCCGCGGGGACGTCTCTGGACCACCCCCACTCCCAGCTGGTGGCCACATCGATCGTGCCCAGGCACATCAGAAGGCGGTATGAAGTGGCCGTCGGCTACTACGATGATAACGGCCGCTGCCTCTACGCCGACCTGGCCGAAAGGGAGCTGGAGGCGGGGACCAGGATAGTCATGGACACTCGGAGATACACCGTCTTCCACCCTTTCGCCTCTCACCGGCCCTTCGAGACCTGGATCATGCCGAAGACCAGCCAGGCCAGCTTCGATCAGGCTACCATAGAGGAAGTCGAGGAGCTGGCCCGGGTCCTGCGGACAGTGCTGCTGAAGCTGCACCGGGGGCTGGACGATCCCGATTTCAACCTGGTCATCGACAGCGCTCCGGTGGGAGAAGACCGGGCCGATTTCTACCGGTGGCACGTGAGGGTGGTCCCCCGCATCACCGAGGCCGCCGGCTTCGAGATCGGCTCCGGGATGTTCATCAACACGGCCCTGCCCGAGGAAACGGCCCCGTTCATACGGGCCCTGCCCGCATGAGCCGGCCCGGGGAGAGCCGGTGAAAGGAGGCGACAGCAGGATGGCGAAGCAGTTTCGCACCACCAGGATCGAGGACTACGAGCCGCTGATCGGCGCCGAGAGCGTGGAACGCATCATCCGGAAGGCCCGGCCGCTGCATGACTTCCACGTCACCAACATCAATTCCACCTACTACGGCGGCGGCGTGGCCCAGCTGCTCACGTCCATCACCCTGCTCATGAACAACCTGGGGATAAGGACGGGGTGGCGGGCAATCCATGGCTCGCCGGACTTCTTCACCGTGACCAAGAAGATGCACAACGCCCTCCAGGGCGGCGATATCAACCTCAGCCAGCGCAAGATGGACCTCTACGAGGAAGTGGTGTTCGAGAACTCCATCCGCAACCACCTGGACCACGACCTCATAATCGTCCACGACCCGCAGCCTCTCCCGCTCATCGAGCACTACCGGAAAAGGTGCCCCTGGGTCTGGCGCTGCCATATCGACCTGTCTCAACCCAACCGGGACCTCTGGGGCTACCTCACCCGCTTTATCGAGCAGTACGACGCCGTCATCGTGAGCAGCCGGGACTACCTCCAGGAGATCGGCCCGCCGCAGGTGGTGTTCATGCCGGCCATAGACCCGTTCTCGATCATCAACCGGGACCTCACCGAAGCGGAGACCACCGAGCGCCTCCATCACTACGGCATCCCTACCGACCTGCCCCTGGTGGTCCAGGTATCGCGCTTCGACCGCTGGAAGGACCCCAAGGGAGTCATCGACGCCTTCAAGCTGGCCCGGAAGGAAGTCGACTGCACCCTGGTCCTGGTAGGCAATGTAGCCTCCGACGACCCGGAGGGCGAGGAGGTCTACGACTCGCTGCTGGAGAACAGGGAAGAGCGGATCATAATACACAGCATCCAGGACAGCTACCTGGTCAACGCGCTCCAGCGCCGGGCGGCGGTCGTCCTCCAGAAATCCCTGCGGGAGGGCTTCGGCCTGACGGTCTCCGAGGCCATGTGGAAAGGGACGCCGGTCATCGGCGGAAACGTGGGAGGGATCCGCTTCCAGATCGATGACGGCATCAACGGCTTCCTGGTCTCCTCCGTGGAGGAAGCCGCGCAGAGGATCGTCCAACTGGTCAAGGACAGCGGCCTGCGCCACGTCATGGGGCAGCGGGCCCGGGAGAAGGTCAGGCAGAACTTCCTGCTGTCGCGCTACGTGGAGCAGTACCTCGATCTCTACAGCTCGTTCGAGCCCGTGTTCCGGCTGAGGGCCAGGTGACCCGCGCCTCGGCCGGATGGCGTCTCCCGCCGCGTCAGAGTGCCGCGCCGGTCACGATGGCCGAGGGGTTCTCCTGCAGGGGATGGGTCCGCAGCACCAGCGAGAAGAGATACGGGTAGTGGGCCTTCAGATGCCGGACATAGTCCAGCCACTCCGCCACCAGGGCGGTAAACGCCCGGCCAACGTCCATCCCAATGTGGGCCTCATCGCTCTGTGGCAGGCCATGCAGTTGCGGCCTGGCCTCCAGCTCCTCGGCCACGTGCGAGATGGCCCACAGCATGTCCGTGAACCGCTCATGCTCCAGGAGATTGGGGTTCTCCAGCAGCCGCAGAATGAGGTCCCGTTCGCTTCTCAAGGAAGCCCTCACCGCCTCCAGGTCTATGGCGCGGCAGTCCGCCTGAGGCCTGAGGTTGTCCGCAAACTCGGCGGCCCGCCGGAAGTCGCCGGCACCCCATTCGGGCTTGATGCCCAGGCCGGAGATGACCTTCGCCCGGTCGAACGCCGGCAGCAGGTCCCCCATCAGGCGCGTCCCCATCTCGCTGAAGAAGACCCCCACCACCATGTTCATCTTCCCCAGCATGGCTCGCTTCTCGCGCCATTCCAGGACGCGGTCGATAATCAGGGCCACCAGCAAGACCTCCAGCGGCAGAAAGGCGAGGTCCCCCACCAGGTAGATGAAGAGGTGGTGGGCATCACGGAATATGGCGTAGTGAAGCGAGTACAAGGCGACGGTGAGCACAAGCAGAGTCACCGCCGCCATTACCAGAAACCGGTGTTTCTTCATGACAGCCTCCAGAAGAGCAACCATATACAGCCGCCGGCGGTCAGTGCTGCCGCCGGCTGGCGGACCCGCAGATCGCTGAAGAAGACCCCTGGCCGGACCTACTTCAGCTCCTTGCCCACCTCCTGCCACAGCAGCTGCTGGGCAGCGACCAGCTTCTGGTACTTCTGCTCGATCTTCTTAAGGTCCCCGGCCTTGACGGCCTTCAGCAGGTCCCCCTCGATCTCGGTGACGTCCAGGCGCTCGTAGTAGTCCATGGTCTCCATCAGGTGCGCCAGCACGATCTTGGCCGTCAGGATGGGATGGTTGTTGGTCACGTTGGTGAACGAGTACATGGTGCCATGCTCCAGCTCCACCTCCAGGCCCTTCCGCATGGTCTCCACCGGCACGCGCAGGCCATCGGTATCGACTGCCTTGAGGATGACGGCCGCCTCCTTCTCAGTGACGTCGGTGCCCTTGCGGACCGACCAGTCCTTGAGGCCCAGCTCCTTGCACACCTTCTTGCCCTCAGCCTTGGTTACGTACTCAGGGACCTTCATTCTGACACGCTCCTTTCGCCAATATCCTAGTGTATGGGCCGGCCGGCGCCACCCGCAGGACAG
>CALMBS010000124.1 GCA_937860285.1 uncultured Chloroflexota bacterium | reverse complement strand
CCCCCGGCCCTCTCTTCGTCCGCGTGGAACGACTCCCAGATCATGTGGCCGCCCACGATCAGCAGAAGCGCGAAGGCCACCCAGTGGTCGTAGTCCGATATGAGCTCGACGAGAGTCCTGCCGGCCAGCCACCCCAGCACCGGCATCACCGCCTGCGCCACACCGAAGGCCAGGCAGACCCGGAGAGCATCCAGGGGCGAGGTGCTCCTGCCGGAGGTGCTGGCGGCCAGCGCCACGGCAAAGCAGTCGGCTGACAGCCCCACGGCAATCAGCAGTACCGACCACAGATCCAGATCCGACATGGGCGTCACCGGGCCAGGTTCCTGATGGCCCGGGCAGCGCGCTCCACACTGGGGAAGATGGGAACGCCGGCCCGCCGGAACCTCTGTTCGATGTCCCGCCGGCGCACCCGCGCCGGACCCGGCGGCAGCACCAGCACCAGCGGCTGCCGCCGCTCCCGGGCGAAGTCCAGGAAGGACCGGTTCACCGCGTTGCTCACCTCTCTGGGGTAGACGTCCAGGAGGAGGCCGCAGTTCTCGTAGACCATGACGATGTCGATCTGCGGCTCGCCCGCCACCAGCTCCAGCGCCCGCCTCACCGCCTCGGCCACGGCCTGCCGCTGGCTCATGTCTACCGGGTTCGTCAGCACGCTGCCCACCTGCCCGACGCAGTCCGCCAGGGCCGCGGCCGTCCCCGGGCGCAGGGGCGGCACCTCCAGCCCGGCCGCGGTGCACACGTCGGAGATCAGCACGGCCTCCCCACCGCCGCCGTCGGTCAGGCCGCAAATGGCCCCCAGGCGGCACTTCCGCCGGCGCCCGAAACGGTCCAGCAGGAGGAGTGTGTCGCACATTTCCTCCAGGCTGCCGACCTCGATGGCCCCGGCCTGCCGCAGGGCCCCGGACCACACTGCCGGCGAGGCGGCCAGGGCGCCCGTGTGGGAGAACACGGCCCTCTGGCCGGCCGGGCTGCTGCCGCCCTTCCACACCACGATCGGCTTCAGGCCCGCCGCGGGCCGCATGGCGGCCATCAGGCGGGCGGTGTCCCTCGGTCCCTCGAGGTACAGCCCGATGGTCCGTATCTCATCGTCGTGCGCCAGGTACTCCAGGAAATCCGCCACCCCCAGGTCACCGGCATTTCCGATGCTGACACCCTTGCCGAAGCCCAGGCCCTCGACGATGCCGTACTCCAGGACCTTTCCCATGATGCCGCCGCTCTGCACCACCAGCCCCACTGATCCCAGGGGCGGCCGGATGCTGAACGGCCCGTAGGGTATGCCGAAGGCCGGGTTGTACACCCCGAAGCAGTTGGGGCCGACGATGCGGAAACCGCCTTCGCAGGCGACGCGGGCCATCTCACACTCCGCCCGGGCCCACTCCCGCTCCCCCGACTCCGAGAAGCCCGCGGTGTAGAACTGGACGCACTTGACCTTCTTCCGGGCACACTCGTGCAGCAGGTCAAACACGGAGGTCCGGGGAACACACGAGATCACCAGGTCCACCGGCCCGGGGACGGCGCTCAGGCCCGGCCAAATCCGGTGGCCGCGGAAGCTGCCCTCCCTCCGGTTCACGGCCCACACCCGGCCCTGGAAACCGCCGGACAGCAGGCTGGAGAACCACAGGGCAGGCACCCGGGACTCGTCACTGGAGACGCCGACAACGGCGATCGATCTCGGGTAGAAGACCGGAGCCAGCTCCTGGAGCTTCCGCATGTGCACTTCAGAGTCCGTCTACGAGGATGGCCTCTGGGCCAGGGTGATGCTGGCCGATAGCGTTCGGCTCCCACGCATGTAGGTAACGGTCACCACATCATCGGGGACGTGGCTGCGGATGGCCGCCCGGAGCTGTTCGCTGTCCCGGGTCTCCACGTCGCCGAACCGGATGATGACGTCGTCCGGCTTCAGGCCGGCCTCGTCCGCCGGGCCGTCGGACCCCACCTCGCCCACCAGGGCCCCGTAGTCGATCTCGAGACCGTACTCCGACTGTATGGCCGGAGTCACCGTCAGCATCTTGACGCCCAGCCACGCCCAGGAAACGGCCCCGGTCTTGATGAGCGAGTTCACCACCGGGATGGCGGTATCGGTGCTTACGGCGAAACCGATGTTCTGGTAGTCCTCGGCGATGGCCGTGTTGATGCCCACCACCTGGCCGGCCATGTTCACCAGGGGACCGCCGCTGTTGCCCGGGTTGATGGCGGCATCGGTCTGGATGAGGTCGCCGAGCACCGCGCGGTCCGACCCCTCCACGGAGCGCCCCCGGCAGCTGCCCACCCCC
>CALMBS010000123.1 GCA_937860285.1 uncultured Chloroflexota bacterium | reverse complement strand
GAGATTACCGGCGAGACGACGGCCAGGGGCACCTGGGGCCTGTACAACTACCTCATCGACCGGAAGCACAATCGCGGCCAGCGCATCGCCGGCATATACCAGGACGAGTACGTCAAGCGGGACGGCCAGTGGAAGATCAAGTCCATCGCCTGCAACCAGATCTTCCAGGAGAACTGGGACCGCAACGAGACCCCGAGCCTGAAGGTGACCCTGCGGGGCACGCCGCAGTATGCGGCCACACCGGCCTGGAGGGCCCGGAAGTAGACACTGTCTCGGGAGAGGCGCACTCGGGAGAGGGGCCATTGACAAGCGCAGATGGCCGATGGTATCGTCGGAACTAGCCCGCCCCGATCTCCACACCAGCCAATCCCTGATAGAACCAGCCGGTCTGTCCCCAGCGCAACCGTCATATCGCAGAAGAAGGAGGTCTCATGCCAGAGCTCAAAGAAGGCTGCGTCAAGCCGGCCCGCGGGCCCATCCTGTCGGCGTCCCAGTCAGCAGCCCCGGCCACCGCGACAACGACATCACAGGAGGTGAAGAGAGTGCAGGCACGCGTCGGGAGAGAAGCCATCGATTTCGAGGCCAATGCGTTCGTTGAGGGCTTCGGCTTCAAGCCGGTGAAGCTGTCGGACTACAAGGGAAAGTGGATAGTCATCTGCTTCTACCCCGGGGACTTCACCTTCGTCTGACCGACCGAGCTGGCGGCGGTCGCCGCCAAGTATGGGGAGTTCAAGGCCCTGGGAGTGGAGTTCCTGGCCATGAGCACCGACAGCCGTTTCGTGCACAAGATATGGCAGGAGCAGGAGCTCACCAAGATGGTGAAGGGCGGCGTGCCCTTCCCTATGCTGTCCGACGCCGGCGGACAGATCGGCCAGATATACGGGGTCTTCGACGAGGCGGCCGGCGTGGACATCCGCGGCCGCTTCATCATTGATCCCGATTTCGTCATCCGGGCCATGGAGTCGCTCACACCAGAGGTGGGACGGAACCCGGACGAGCTGGTACGGCAGATCAAGGCCTTCCAGCACGTGCGGGCCACGGGAGAGGTCACGCCTTCGGGCTGGCAGCCGGGGCAGGTCACCCTCAAACCCGGACCGGACCTGGTCGGCCGCGTCTGGGAGGTGTGGAAGCCTTAGCCCGGCACAAGAGCGGGCCGGACAGCCAGCACATTCCAGCGTGAGACTCGACAGCCAGGGCAGCCCGGCGCAAAGCCGCCGCTGCCCTGGCTCCTGACTGGACCGTCCGGCCCCGCGCCGGGACACCGATGGCACAGGGCCATCAGAAAGGGCAGCGTTTGAGAGACTGGGATTCCCTGTATCAGCAGAGGGGCGCGGTCCAGAAGGAGCTGTCCCCCAGGGCCGGCTGTGGCGCCAGCTTCCTGGGAGCGGCCGCCGCCAGGAGGATACTCGATCTGGGCTGCGGCACGGGCAGGCACACGGCCTACCTGGTACAGAATGGTTTCGAAGTCCTCGGGTGCGACTCATCGGAGGCGGCCCTGCGGATTGCCGGCAGCGCCGTTCCCGGCATTCAGCTCCAGGTATGCGACATCGGCTCTCTGCCGTACGGAGACCGGAGCATGGACGGCATCTTCTGCCACGCCGTCATCCAGCACGGCACGCTGTCCACCATCAAGCTGGCGATTTCGGAGATACACCGGGTGCTCAGGCGGGGAGGGGCCCTGTTCCTCACGTCGACCTCCACCGAACACCCCGAGTATCAGACCGGGCGGGAAATCGAGCCTGGCACCAAGATGGGCATAGACGCCATCGACGGCGACATGCCGCACCACTACTTCACGGAGCATGAGATGCGGCACCTGTTCGGTTGCTTCGATATAGCCAGGCTGGAGCATTACAGGGCGCCCAGCGAGAAGAGCCCGGGCCGGGTGTCGGCCACCTGGGCCATCTACTGCACCCGATGATGCCCATCACTGCGCCACGCCGACAGCTCCCACCAGTACCGACTGCAGAAGTCCACCGTAGTGCTTCCTGATCGTGATGCCAGTGAATCCGGCCTTCTCCAGGACGGACCGCAACTCCGGAGACGAGTACGCCCCGCGCAGCTGCCGCACTTCACGGCCCCCGAACGGCACCAGACCCAGCCACCACACCCGGTTGAGGTCGTACAGGTACACGGCGCCGCCCTCCCGGGCGGCCCTTCGGATGTTCGCCAGGCAGCCCTCCGGGTCCTTCCAGTGATGCACGGAGAAGGTGGAGTATACCAGGTCGAACCGCCCCAGCGATTCCATGAATCCTCGGTCCCCCGCGTCGCCCAGGACAAGTCGCACCCTGTCCTCCAATCCCCTCTCTTTCACGTAGCCGCTGGCCAGCCCGACCATGTCCGGCGAGATGTCAATGGCAGTTATGTGGGCCTTCGGGTCTTGCCGGGCAATCATGGCTGCCAGGAAACCGGGCCCCGACCCTATCTCCAGGCAGCGTCCCGAGAGGCCCAGCCTCCGCAGGTCCCTGAGCATGGGCCGATACATCAGCCCAACGTACTTCCGGTGGTTCTGGGCGTACTTCCTGGCTTCATCCGCTCCGGCTATGCCTTCAGACTGATGCTCGATTCTGCTCACCATTTCCATTCACCTCCAACCCCCGTTATTCCTCGAGAATGGCCTCGATCTCTTCGCGCGCGTGCGAGAGCACTTGTCTCACCCGGCGCACCTTCTGGCCATCCACCCTCCGACCCCAGTGCTGGTGATGCATCAGCCTGGCCAGCCTCCTGAACTCCACCATGGTGTCGTGCAATTCGCCTCTCCCCTTCAGGCCCCAGAGATCGCCCATATGCTTCTTGATCCCTTCAGCCAACTCACTGCGCTCCGCCAGGAAGCGCCGCCCGTCGTCGGTGATGGCATAGACCTTCTTCCCCTCCTGCTCTGACGCACTCACGTGACCTGCCTCTTCCAGAAATTGCAGGGTGGGATAGACGGCGCCGGGACTCGGCGCATAGAACCCATGGGAGCGCTCCTCCAGGGTACGGATTATCTCGTACCCGTGCATGGGCTTGTCCGCGATGAGGCCGAGGATGACGTATTTCAGCTCCCCCTTCTGGAAGGGCCGGTGACCCCGGGAATCGTGGCCCATCTGGTTCCTTCTGAACATGGCTGCATCCTCCATTATATCGCGATATATCGAAACATATCATAACTCGCGCCGGCATGTTTGTCAATAGCCTTCTCCCCTGAGCCACACCTGCATCGCTCCTGCCCGACGCTATCGGTCCGGCTGGTCTTGTTCCGGCCCCGGCAGTCTCGGGCGAGGTATTGACAAACTCAATTTTATGTGGTATCTTGAGTTAAGAAAATCAAAGTCTCAGTTAAGTCCGACGTAAGGCTGGTGAGATGGCAAAGGAATGGCAGGAGCTGCTGAAGATGACCCAGGGCAAGCCGGTGACGGTGGAGCGGGTGCGCCTGGTGGACGACGATATCGCTATCGAGGGCAGCTTCCTGCTGCCTCCCCTGGCCAGCCTGTCGGCCGAGGACCAGGTCTTCGTAATGGCCTTCGTCCGCTCCCACGGCTCCATCAAGGGGATGGAGGAGATGTTCGGCATAAGCTATCCCACGGTCAAGAACCGGCTGAACCGCCTGGCCCGGCGGCTGGAGCTGGTCGAGACCGTGAAGGGATCACCGGGCGAAGAGGTCCTGGACGGGCTGGAGCGCGGTGAACTATCGGTGGATGAGGCGATAAGGAGGCTGGAGGGATGAGAAGGCCGCCCATGCTGATGCACGTGAGGATCCAGGACCAGAACAGGGGATTCGGCCTGTGGCTGCCGCTCTTCCTGGTACTGCCGCTGGCCCTGGTGGTGCTCATCATCCTCTCCCCGCTGATATTCGTGGCCACGGCCATCCTGTGGCCCAGCAGCTGGGGGAAGAGGGCGATGCTGAGCCTGAAGGCCGCCGTCGAGGTGTTCTGGTCCATGCGCGGACTGGATGTCGATTGTCACAGCGGCCGTCAATGCGTGTCGATTTCCGTCGTGTAGGCGAGAGAAGGAGGACAGTACCATGACCGACAAGAACGACAACAAGAGGCGTATCCTGGATATGCTGGCCCAGAACAAGATAAGCGTCGACGACGCCTACCGCCTGCTCAGCGCCGTAGACAGCACCGAGGGCGGACGGGAGAGCGGCGGCAGAGCGGAACCGGCCGTGAAAGGCAAGGCCAAGTACCTGCGGGTCACGGTGGTCCCGGACCCCGAGAGCGAGCGCACGGGCAACTACGACCGGGTGAATGTCCGCGTGCCGATGTCGCTGATCCGGGCCGGCATCAAGCTGACCACCCTGATACCATCCGAGGCCCGGGACAAGGTGAACCTGGCCCTGCACGAGAAGGGCATCAACATCGATGAGCGCAACCTGAAACCGGAGGAGATAGAGGAGCTCATCGGGGCCCTGGGCGACCTGGAGGTGGATGTCGTCAGCAAGACCGGAGAGAAGGTCAAGGTTTTCGTCGAGTAAGGAGGTGCATTGATGGACCAAGTCACGCGACAGTACCCCGCCAGCCTGACCGTGGACTACCCTGATCGCGAGCTGAACCGGCTGAGCACGTTCTTTCGGCTCCTGTGGGTCATCCCCATAGCCATCATCCTGGCCCTGGTGACCAGCGCCACCTACAGCGGGTCTGACAGCACCGGCGAGACCGCCTGGTCAATCACCCTTTCGGCGGGCGGGGTGACCTTCCTGGCCACCGTGCTGATGCTCTTGTTCCGGCAGAAGTACCCCCGCTGGTGGTTCGACTGGAACATCGCCCTGACCAGGTTCAGCATGCGGGTGGAGGCCTACATGGCCCTGCTGCGGGACGAGTACCCGTCCACCGACGAGGAGCAGGCGGTGCACATCGAGATACCGTACCCGGATGCCAAGACGGACCTGAACCGGTGGCTGCCCCTGGTGAAGTGGCTGCTGGCCATCCCGCACTACATCGTGCTCTTCTTCCTGGGCATCGCCGCCTTCTTCGTGGTGATAATTGCGTGGTTCGCCATACTGTTCACCGGCCGTTATCCGAAGGGGTTGTTCGACTTCGTGACAGGAGTGATGCGGTGGTCACTGAGGG
>CALMBS010000122.1 GCA_937860285.1 uncultured Chloroflexota bacterium | reverse complement strand
AGTCGTCCAGGTCCAGGGGATGGAAACCGAACTGGGACAGGAGGTAGTCGAGCTCGCGGCGGGTAGGCCTCTCCACGTTGATCCAGGAGAGATCACCGCGCACCGCCTGCTCCACGCGGAGGGCTCCGGCGGCGTCGACCGGCAGCTTGGCCGGGCTGTCACCGCCCCCAAGCCAGCCGATGTTCTTGTACCACTTCATGGGCATCTTCCTTGTTCCGGGCCTGCGGTCCGACCGGCCGCTTCATGTCATTGTAGCAGCTTTGGGCTGGAGGCACCTCCCGGAACTCCCGCCGGTGGGGCGATCGTGAGGGACTGGAGCGTCGACGGCGACCTTGAGTCCCGGGCGATGCTGTGCTACTGTGTATGCAGGGTGCGCATGAGGGTAGTTGTAGTATACAGCGATCCGCAGTTCGGATCGCATGACAGCCTGGCCGAAGGGGCGCCAGTGGTGGATGTCCTGGACTCGGTGCTGCCCCTGGAGCGGGCCATCCGGGAGCTGGGCCACGACTGCACTCTGCTGGCTCTGGCGCCGCCTCTGGAGATGGCCCGGGGCCAGCTCAACCAGCTCAATGCCGCCGATGTGGTGTTCAACCTGTTCGAGGGCTTTCAGGGTTGCCCGGAGAGCGAGGCGGCGATAGCCAGCGCCCTGGAAGAGATGGGGCTGTGCTTCACCGGGTCTCCCAGCGCTGCCCTCCGTCTCGGCGAGAACAAGGCGGTGGCTAAGGACGTGCTCCGGTGGTCCGGCGTGCCCACCCCCGACTGGCAGCTGCTGTCTCCGCATGGGCTGATGGACCTCCGGGTGAAGCTGCCCTGCATAGTGAAGCCCCTGGCAGAGCACGGGAGCTACGGGCTCACCGAGAAGAACGTGGTGGAGGCCCCGGAGGCGCTCCGCGAGCAGGTTGAATTCGTTCACCAGTCATACGGGTGCCCTTCCATCGTGGAGGAGTTTCTGCCCGGGAGGGAGTTCCGGGCCCTGGTCGTCGGGGACGGGCATCCCCGGGTGCTTCCGGTGGAGGAGATCGTCTACCGGCTCCCTGCCCACCGGCCGAGGCTGCTGACGTACCGGGCCAAGTGGGTGCCGGACGATGAGTACTACGTTGGCACCGAGGAGAGGTGCCCGGCCGATGTCGGTGACGACCTTAATGAGGAGCTGACGCGCCTGGCGCTGCGGGCCTTTGCCGCCCTGGGATGCCGGGGCTATGCCAGTGTGGACATGAGGCAGAACCGGGACGGCCGGCCGATGGTGATCGACATCAACCCGAACACTGACATCAACCCTGCGGGCAGCACCAGGCACCCCCTTCAGGCCGCCGGCCTCGATTACGCCGCCTTCATCAGCGAGCTACTGCGCCTGGCGCAGGCCTAATGCCTGGGCGGAGGCGCTGGACAAGTAAGGAGGTCCCGGCCTGCCATCCCGGGCCGGGCGTGACCAGAGTCCCCGGCTACAACTGCGGCCGCGAGGTGCTGCGGCGGGCCTCCTCCTGCAGCGGCATGTCCCGGTAGCCGTGCCGCTGCCACTGGGCCAGGTAGGTGGCATAGAACCGCAGCCGCCCCAGCCGCTTCATCTGCTCGGCGTGCACCATCTCGTGGGCCAGGAGCGACTGTCCCTCCGTGCTGGCCAGGTCGATCCTGGTGTGTATGATGGGCCCCAGGGGCGTCTGGAAGCCGGCCACGTCGAAGCGGGCCAGCCTCGAGCAGGCCCACAGCCACCGGTCCGCCAGCCGTGATTGGAGGATCATGTGACGTTGATGCTGGTGAAGGCCTGCTGGCGGTGGCCGTCGAGGTCCTCCACGACGAAGCCGACGACGTAGTCTCCGGGCGCCGCATCCAGCGTCTCCATGGTGAGCATCTCCTCGCCGAAGGTGAGGGTCTTCCCTTCCTGCGACGAGGTCCCCACGGCCTGCCCGCTGCTGTCCACGTCCAGCCACTGCTCCAGGACCGTGAAGCGGTCGCCGGCGGCGGGGGTGATCTCGCGCGGTGCGCTGGCGTCGGTCTCCCCGGTGAAGCCGCAGGCCTGGCGCATCACTCCGTCGATGAAGTAGAGCCGGGCGGGCAGCCGCTCCCCGCTGGCGCCGAAGGTGTATACGCCGTCCACGGAGTAGACGGCCTCCTCGGCGGTGCGGCCATAGTCCTCGGGTTGGAACAGCGCCTCGGCCGTGGTCTCCCCATCGCTGATGGCGAAGACCACCGGCTCCCAGTCGAAGGTGAGGGCGAACTCGCCCGCTCCCCAGTCGGGGTAGTAGACGCCGTCGACCTGGCGCGTGCCGGAGGCCTCCAGGAAGTCCCGGTCGGCCACGAACACGGATCCGGAGGCCTGGTCATGGAAACCCACGGACAGGTAGATGTGGCCGATGTTCCGGCCGTCGATGTCGGCGCTCAAGGTGACTGTCTCGCCGGCCGCGACCGCGGCGCTGGAAGCGGACACGCCGGAGATGGTGATGGCGCCGGCGGCCGGGGAACGGACCGCGCTGGCGGGCGGGACCACCGGCCGGGCGTCGGTCTCGGCGAATCCCTGGTTGGCGTAGTGGTAGCCCAGGAAGTCATCCCACAGCGAGGCCGTGGCGAAGCGTCCGGCGATGGCGGTGTAGGACTGGGCCCCGGCGATCGGGTTTTGATAGAGCTGGGAGTTGGGGAAGTAGATGGACATGCCGGTGGCCCCGGGCTTCTGGGGGCCGTGCTTCTCGGCGATCACGGCCTGCTGCAGGGCCGCCAGCACTCCGTCGGCGGCCTGGCTCACGGCGGCCGCCGTTGTCTTCTGCTTGAGCAGCTGGAGGAAGTGGCCCAGGTCGATGTACGACGGGGGGACCTGGCTGCCGAAGACGCTGGTGAAGCTCTGCGCGTAGCTGCGGCTGCTGGCCAGCGACCTCTGGTCCGCGGACTGGAAGGCGTAAGCCAGCTTGTTGACGCTGGCGTTGAGCGCGGCCATCCGGGAGAGGTCCACCGCCGTCAGCGTGCTGCTCTGCCCCATTTCCCGGGCCAGCTGCTGGGGCGACACCTGCGTGGAGTCGCCGTAGAGCCCGCCCAGCGGCGAGCTGCGGCTGAGCATCTCGGCCCGGGCCCCGCTGTCCAGGATCATCTGGTCGGACTGGATATAGCCCTTGACTACCAGCTGGGAGAGCTCCCCCCCGCCCATGTCGGGGTCCTGGTTGAGGGCGTTGAGGAAGTCGGTGTAGGCCCATCCCAGGGCGGGCTCCGTCTCCTCGGAGGCCACCGCGTAGCGGGCGTGCGGCTCCAGGGCGGTGAAGACCTCGAGCTGGCCCATGAGGCAGGCGTCCAGTCCGATCATCTCGAACTTGTCGAGGCCGGTCTGGCTCCGGATCCGGCCCAGGGCGTCATCCATCTCGCTCATGTAGAGCAGGTCGCCCAGGCGGGCCTGCATGGGGATAGACGTGTCCGCCGTTCCTTTGGGGACGGGGTCGGTCCAGCCGCCAGGCCAGCCCATGCCGTGGTCCGAGAGGATCAGCACGTACTTGTCCGCCGGGTAGGTCTTGATGGCCCAGGTGGCAAAATCGGCCAGCGTCTGGCCCGACGCCATGTTGGCCTCGCCCAGGTCGGCTACCTCCTGCGAGATCACCCGCCCCAGGTCATCATCCTGGGTGATCAGGAAGCGCTTGGTGCCGGTCCAGTCGCCGTCGGCGCTGTAGGCCCCGCTGTGCCGGTCCACCTGCGCCACCACCTTCACCCGGTCGGAGGCCCCGGCCTTCTCCGCC
>CALMBS010000121.1 GCA_937860285.1 uncultured Chloroflexota bacterium | reverse complement strand
CAGCGCTACCTGCCTGCCCGCTACGTGAACGGGACCTGCCCCTTCTGCGACTTCGCCGAGGCCCGGGGCGACCAGTGTGACCGATGCGGCAAGCCCACCAACCCGCTGGAGCTGAAGGACCCCCGCTGCCGACTCTGCGGCAGCGCCCCCGAGGCCCGGACCTCGGAGCATTTTTTTCTGCGTCTCTCCGCTTTCCAGGAGCCCCTGCTGGCCTGGGTGAAGGAGCAGAGGCACTGGCGGCCCAATGTCCAGAACTTCACCCTGCGCTATCTCGAGGAGGGGCTGAAGGACCGGGCCATCACCAGGGACATCGAATGGGGGGTGTCCATCCCGCAGCCCGGGTTCGAGCAGAAGAGGATCTACGTCTGGTTCGAGGCCGTCATCGGCTACCTCTCCGCCTGCCACGAGTGGGGACAGCAGCACGGCCGGGATGACGCCTGGTCGGCGTTCTGGCAGCAGGAGGCCAGGAGCTACTACTTCATCGGCAAGGACAACATCCCGTTCCACACCATGATCTGGCCGGCGATGCTCATGGGGTACGGCGGTCTGAACCTCCCCTACGACGTCCCTGCGAACGAGTTCCTGACCATCGAGGGCCGTAAGCTGTCCACCAGCCGCAACTGGGCGGTGTGGGTCCCGGACTACCTGGAGCGCTACTCCCCGGACCCGCTGCGCTACTTCCTGTCGGCCAACATGCCGGAGGCCTCCGATGCCGACTTCTCCTGGCGGGAGTTCGTGCGGCGCAACAACGATGAGCTGGTGGCCACGTACGGCAACCTGGCGCACCGCGTTCTGACCTTCACCAGCAAGCACTTCGAGGGCCGCGTCCCCACGCCGGGCGAGCTCGACGCCAGCAGCCGGGCCCTGCTGGAGAAGGCCAGGACCGCCTTCGGCGCGGTGGACTCCCACCTCCACAATTGCCATTTCCGGGACGCCATAAAGGCCACCATGCTGCTGGCCCAGGACACCAACCGGTATCTCGACGAGAAGTCACCGTGGAAGACGCTGAAGACCGACCGGGCGGCATGCGCCACGTCGCTCTATGTCTCCCTCTCGGTCATCAACACCCTGAAGACCCTCTTCTACCCCTTCCTGCCGGAGAGCTCCCAGAAGCTGCACCGGCTCCTGGGCGGCCGGGGCTTCGTCAAGGACGAAGGGTGGGCCGTCCACGAGCTGCCGGCCGGACAGAAGCTGGGCGCGCCGGAGGCGCTCTTCGTCAAGCTGGATGAAGCCGTGGTGGCCGGGGAGAACGCCAGGCTGGGGCAAGCGCCCGGGGAGACCGCCTGATGCCATCCCGGAAAGGAGCACGTTGAGCGTCGCCTGGACCTATGACCCCGTGAAGTCGGACATGGCCGCTGTGGAGGAGAAGATAGCGGGAGTGGCCAGGCAGGCCCCGGCAGAGATAGCCGAGCAGCTGCGGCACGCCCTCGAGGGGGGAGGAAAGCGGGTCCGCCCGGCGCTGACCCTGCTGGCCGGGAAATTCAAGAGGTACAACGCCGGGTTGATGACGTCCATGGCCGCGGGGGTGGAGGTGCTGCACACGGCCACCCTGGTGCACGACGACACCATCGACAATGCGGCGGTGCGCCGGGGCAAGATGAGCATCAAGCAGCGCTGGGGCAACAGCAACGCCGTGCTCATTGGCGACTACCTGTTCGCCAGCTCCGCCGGGCTGGTGGCCGAGACCCGGAACATCCGGGTCATCAAGCTCTTCGCCCGGACCCTCATGAGCATCTGCAGCGGTGAGCTCCAGGAGTCGATCAACGCCTTCGGCTGGGACCGGGAGCGCTACTTCCAGACGATCAGCGACAAGACGGCCTGCCTGTTTGCTGCGTCCACCGAGTCCGGGGCGGTGCTGGCTGGCCTGCCGGAGGAGAGCATTCAGGCGCTGGGCGAATACGGCCAGAACATCGGCATGAGCTTCCAGATCGTGGACGACATCCTGGACTTCGTGGGGCAGAAGGAAGCGCTGGGCAAGCCGGTGACCAGCGATCTGGCCCAGGGCGTCTTCACCCTGCCGGTGATACTCCTTCTGGAACGGCCGGCGAGCGCCAGGGTGAAGGAGGTCCTCTCGGGGGACAGGCAGGAGGGGATCCGGCTGCTGACGGAGATGGTGCGCACTTCGTCGGTCATTGACGAGTGCTACGAAATCGCCCAGCAGTTCTCATCCCGGGCGTCGGCCGCCATTGAGAGGCTTCCCCGCAACGCCGCCCATGAATGCCTCACCAGCCTGGCGGCCTATGTGACTGAACGCCGCAGCTAGGGCGGCGGGCGCGGCCCGGGAGCGTCGCCGGTGGGCGTCGGGCCGGGCGCCTCTTCCAGGGTCTCCGTGGTCCACTGGTGCGCCACTTGCTTGAAGCTGTCGATGGCGTACTGGCAGGCGGCGAAGGCCTCCTCACGGTGAGGGGCCCCAATGGCCACCACCAGGAGTATCTCCCCTGTCCGGAGCTTGCCGATACGGTGAATGATGGAGACGTCCCCCAGGTGCCAGCGGCGGTTGATCTCCCCGGCAATCCTCTCCAGCTCCTGGCGGGCCAGGTCCTGCAGGGCGGCCTGGTGCTCCATGAAGATGACCCGGCGGTGGTCGCCAGAGGTGTCCCGCACCGTGCCCACGTAGGCAATGACGGCGCCGTAGGCCTTCCGGCGGACGCTCTCGATGGCGGCCTCCGGACGTATGGGGTTCCTGGTAATGCGGATCAAGTTGTCCCAGCCTCAGCCAGCCGGCGCGGGCGCCGCCGGGGCCGGTTCATTGAACAGCTTCTCCAGCTTCTCGCCCTCGATGCTCTCTTCGGCCATCAGCATCTGGGCGATCTGCACCAGCTTTTCCTTGTTGTCCACCAGGACATTCCTGGTGACCTGGTACGCTTTGTCGATGATGGAGCGGACCTCCCGGTCGATGTCCAGGGCCACCCTCTCGCTGTAGTTGCGCTGCTCCGAGATCTCCTTGCCCAGGAAGACCAGCTCCTCTTTGTGCCCGAAGGTGCGCAGCTCCAGGTTGTCGCTCATGCCGTACTCGGTCACCATGGCCCGGGCGATCTTGGTCACCCTCTCAATGTCGTTGTGGGCCCCGGTCGACCTCTCGTTGAACGTGAGCTGTTCCGACACGTGGCCGGCCAGCAGCACTGACAGCTCGGCCATGTACTGGCTCCGGGTGGTGATGTGGCGGTCCTCCGTCGGTATGTTCCAGGTCACTCCCAGGGCCATGCCCCGCGAGATAATGGAGATCTTGCGCACCGGATCGGCATCGGGCAGCTTCCGGGCGACCAGGGCATGCCCGGCCTCGTGATAGGCCACGATCTCCTTTTCCTTGACGCTGATGACACGGCTCTTCCTCTCCGGGCCCATGACCACCCGCTCGATGGCATCCCCCAGCTCTGTCATGCCGATGCTCTTCTTGTTGCGCCGGGCGGCCAGGATGGCGGCCTCGTTGACCAGGTTGGCCAGATCGGCGCCGCTGAAGCCGACGGTCTGCCGGGCGATGGTCTCCAGGTCGACGGAGCTGTCCAGGGGCTTCCCCTTGGCATGGACCTGCAGGATGCCCGTCCGCCCGTTGATGTCCGGCGGGTCCAGCACCACGCGCCGGTCGAAACGGCCCGGCCGCAGCAGGGCCGGGTCCAGGATGTCCGGACGGTTGGTGGCTGCCAGGACGATGACATTGGTGGAGGTGTCGAACCCGTCCATCTCGACCAGGATCTGGTTGAGGGTCTGCTCCCTCTCGTCGTGCCCGCCGCCCAGCCCCGCGCCGCGGTGGCGGCCGACGGCGTCTATCTCGTCCACGAAGACGATGCAGGGGGCGTTCCGCTTGGCCTGGTCGAAGAGGTCCCTCACCCTGGAAGCGCCCACGCCGACGAACATCTCCACGAACTCGCTGCCGCTGATGGAGAAGAAGGGGACGCCGGCCTCACCGGCGATGGCCCGCGCCAGCAGGGTCTTGCCGGTCCCCGGGGCCCCGATGAGGAGGACCCCCCGCGGTATGCGGGCCCCCAGCGCCAGGAACTTCTCCGGCTGCTTGAGGAACTCCACGATCTCCTGGAGCTCCTGCTTGGCCTCCTCCACCCCGGCCACGTCGGTGAAGGTGACCGTGGGCTTGGCGCCATTGGCCAGCCGGGCCCGGCTGCGGCTGAAGTTGAAGGCCTGGTTGTTGGCGCCGCGGGCGCCGCGCATGATGAAGATGAACAGGACGACCAGCATCACCAAAGGCACCACGGTCAGCAGGAAGCTGCCCCAGTTGAAGCCGCTGGAGTAGCTTATCCTGACGTCGATGATGCTTCCGCCGGGTCCTGTCGAATCGCCCAGCTTCTTGACGAAATCCCCCACGTAGTCCGTGGCGATGGTCGTCTTGTACTGAGTGTCGTACCCTTCCCGGTTGACAATCAGCGTCCGGTCATCGACGATCTCGACGCCGGTGACCTCATGGTTATCGACCCAGCTGGTGACCTCGGACAGGCTGGGCGGGGTCTGTTCGTCATCCCGGGGCCAGAAGACTATCACCAGGGCCACTATGCCCACGAAGATGAGCAGGTAGATGATGGCCAGCCGTCTGTTCTTCCCCACTTCTACATAATCCTCCAGCGACCACATTATAGCATAAAAGAAATGCGCCACCCGGCATTCGGTGGATGATGTGCTGTCCATTGCGGCGCGCCGCCTGCCTGTTGTAGAATGGCCCCATCGCCAGGGGGTCCTCTTCATGAACCTGGGTGTTTGCCACATGACTCTCCGCCTGCCGGAGAACGAGAGCCTCAAGGGCAAGAGGAAGGTGATCAAGTCCGTGGTGGCCCGGGTGAGGGGCAGCTACAACGTGGCCATCGCCGAGGTCGACGATCAGGACGTGTGGCAGTTGACCACTCTGGGCATAGCCTGCGTCAGCAACGATGCCCGGCAGAACAACAAGGTGCTGTCGCAGGTGGTGCAGTTCATCAGCCGGAGCCGGCTGGACCTGGAAGTGGTTGACTACCGGATCGAGCTTATCCCTTTCCGCTAGCGCCGGCCTGATGCGCCGGCCGGGTGGTGGCCCTGAGGCCTGAAATGACCGTCACCTCCTTCATCGATGAGATCAGGGCCCAGTCCGGCTACCGGGGCCAGATCGTCCACGTCGAGCACCTGCCGTCCCGGCCGCCCTCCTGCCGGGAGCCGGCCCGGGCGCTCCACGAGCGGCTGGAGTCGGCCCTGCGGGCCGCGGACCTGTACCCCCTCTACACCCACCAGGCCATGGCTGTGGACCTGGTCCGCTCGGGGGAGAACGTGGCCGTGGTCACCGGCGCCGCCAGCGGGAAGACCCTGTGCTACAACGTCCCGGT
>CALMBS010000120.1 GCA_937860285.1 uncultured Chloroflexota bacterium | reverse complement strand
CTCCATGGCCTTGCCGCGGCCGACGACCCGCGGCAGGAGCTGGGTGAGCCCGTTGGCCAGGAGGCAATCGCGGGCCGTGTCCCCGATGCCGAACAACGCCCCCGCGGAGGCGATCCTGAGGTCGCAGGCCAGGGCCAGGGCCAGACCGGCCCCCAGGGCATCGCCGTTGACGGCCGCGATCACAGGGCACTCGATGCCGGAGACCATCTCGGCCACGTTGCGGCGCAGGCCTAATTCCGCCCGGGTGGCGGGGGGGGGCGGGCCGCCCGCCGCGCCCCCGGACAGAATGGCGGGGTCTTCGCCGAGGCAGAAGGCCTTGTCGCCCGCCCCGCGGATCACGGCCACCCTGACCTCGGAGTCCTGATTGATGGTCTGGCAGATGTCGTTGAGTGCGGCCGCGGCGTCCCGGTCGATGGCGTTGCCCGCCCCGGGGCGGTTCAGGGTTATCAGGGCGACGTGGCCCTTCCTGGCATACAGGACGGGGCCATGGCTGAGAGCGGGTCCGGAGTTGGTGGCCACGGTTCTCAGGATAGCGGCGGCCGGCGGGGGGTGTCAAGGAACCGGCTATTGGCACGGCCCTGGTTTTGTGGTACAACTGGGGCCGGCGCTCGATGGCCAAGAGGTCTTCCATTCGACGGGCAGGAGGTGCGAGAGTATGGATGCCGCGGAGATAGCCCTGCATCTGGCGGTGGCGATCATGGAGAAGATGCCCATAACGCGTACGGATGCTTCACCCAGGAGCACGGGGGATGCGGTGGGGGACCTGTACATGTCGGCGCTGCAGAAGGTGACTCAGGGCCTGAAGGACGCCGGCCTTTACAAGACTGCCTGAGCCCATCGGAGACAGGGCGCACCAGTGCAGGACGCCAGGGGCTTTGAGGAGGTGTCATGCAGTTGCACGAACGGCTGATGGACCTGCTGGGCCACGAGGTGGCCGTCACCGCCCGGGTGGAGAACGGGGTGAAGGAGATCGCCGCCGGCAGCCTGAAGGAGGTGGGTCCGGACTACCTCATCGTCGGGGCCGCGCGGCAGGACCAGAAGGGGGACGTGCGCGGGGGTGCGGACTGGTGGATCAGGTCCGCCATGGTGGTGGCGGTGGTCCACGGCGCCGGTTGCGCCCGATGTCAGGCGTCGGACTGACCTGGCGTCCCGGCTGTTGTTGATGCTGGGGCCTGGACCCGCTCTGCCGCTCTCAGCTTGGCGCTGCGGCTGCGCGGGTTCTCCGCTATCTCGGCCTCTCCCGGGGTGACGGGCCGGCGATTGACCAGCTGCAGGGTGGGGGTGTGGTGGCAGGCGCACACCGGCACCTCCGGCGGACAGATGCAGCCCCGCGATTCTTCCCTCATGAACTGCTTGACCATCCGGTCCTCGAGCGAGTGGTAGCTGATCACCACCAGCCGGCCGCCGGCAGCGAGGACGCGGACCGCCTGGCGCAGCACCTCCTGCAGACTGTCCAGCTCCCGGTTGACGGCGATGCGCAGGGCCTGGAAGGTGCGGGTCGCCGGGTGGATGCGCCCCGGCGTCACCCCCGGCAGGCGCTCGATAATGCTGGCCAGCTCCCGCGTGGTCCTGATGGGGCGCGCCGCCACTATGCGGCGGGCGATGAGGCGGCTGTGCCTCTCCTCCCCGTAGTCTCTCAGTATGGCGGCCAGGTCTTCCTCGGGATAGCCGTTGACGATGTCGGCCGCCGTGGCCGGCTGGGCGGGGCCGAAGCGCATGTCCAGGGGGGCGTCCATCCGAAAGCTGAATCCGCGGCCGGCGCTGTCCAGCTGCAGCGATGACAGTCCCAGGTCGAGCAGGATGCCGTCGACCGGAGCGAAGCCGTGGGCGTGACATATCTCCTCCAGGCGGCTGAAGTTGTCATTGACCAGGGTCACGGCCGGGCCGTAGGGGTCCAGGCGGCGCCGGGCGATTTCGAGGGCCTCGGGGTCGGCGTCGATGCCCAGGAGGCGGCCGCCGGGGGATGAACCCTCCATGATGGCCTCGGCGTGTCCCCCGGTGCCCACGGTGCCGTCGACAAAGCGGCCCCCAGGCCGCACTTTGATGAGCTCGACAGAGGCTTGAAGGAGTACTGGCTTGTGGGGCGCTGCCGCCTGGGGGCCTGCTATGGACTCTCGTCTATGGCTTCGCTGATCTGCCAAGCTTCGTTCTCCATGAGGCCGCTTTCGGCCTCCCAGCTTTCCGTGCTCCAGATCTCGAAGTAGTTGTTGACGCCGGCCACCACCACCGCCTCTTCGATGCCGGCGTACCGGCGCAGGGGCGTGGGTATGGCCACCCGGCCCTGGGCATCCAGGGCGGCCATGAAGGCGGTGGCGAAGGTGAAGCGGCCGATCCTCCTGGCCTTGCTCCGGTTGGCCGGCTGCGCCGCCATCCTGTCGGACACGCGCTGCCACTCGGCCTGGGAGTAGACCGTGATGCATTTCTCCAGGCCCTGGGTCATGACCATGCCCTGGCGCAGCTCGTCCCGGAACCGGGGCGGGAGCGAGATGCGTCCCTTCTCGTCTATCCGGTACTCGTAGGTGCCCAGAAACATGGTCTTGTCACTTACGGGCCGGCCGTCAGCGCGCGGCGCCGGCCGGGGCTAGTCGCGGGGCGCCCTCAGCGTGGTGCAGCGCAACTGCTGCTCCCTGAGCCGGTGCAGAGAGCTGTGGAGCTTTATCTCCGTGAGCACGTTGGCTCCCGTGGGCTGCCGGGTCTCCAGCATCGCCCGGTCCGGGAGCAGGCGCTTCCTGATGGTCCTGAGAGCCTTGATCATCTCGCCCTACCCCATGGAGATGGCGGGGCGCAGGCAGCTCTTATAGGCGGGCATCTGCAGCACGCATTCCCGGCTGCCGGCATCCCCGGCCAGCGAGTAGAAGGGTTGTCCTTTGTCTACGCGCTTGTCGACCAGGTGGTCCCTGACCAGGGAATCAAGCGCCTCCTCAACATCCGCCCTTCTCTCGGAACCCAGCGCCCGGGCGATTATGCCCACGGTGAATCTGGCATTGGGGTACTTGCCCCAGAAGCAAAGGAGGTCCAGTTTGAGCCAGCTGTTGGCATGTCTCCTGGCAAAGTCCAGGACCCTATTCGTAGTCTCCATTTCCGGCGACATGAGCTACCTCCCTTCGCGTGGCCGCTGGGCCACCCTCAAGCTGTCAGCCCGGTCACACCTGATGCCACAGCGGCCCATTCTATCCCACAATTCCCCCCATGTCAATACCCGCCAACCACCCGCCCGCCTCCGGCGGTCCGCGCCGCGGCGGCCCACGCTGGCGCTGGGTTTGTGCGTGAACGGAGGGAGTCTTGTAGGGGGATTGGCAGGCAGTGTATACTGGTGCACGCGGTTTCGAAAGCACGTTGGACGAAAGGGGCAATGTATGAGGCTGTCGTGTCTGCAGGAGAACCTGAGCAAGTGCCTCGGCATCGTGGGCCGGGCGGTGGCTACCAGGAGCACTCTGCCGGTGACCAACAATGTATTGCTGGCCACGGAGGACTCGCGGCTGAAGCTGTCAGCCACCAACCTGGAGATAGCCATCAGCTGCTGGCTGGGCTCGATGGTGGAGCAAGAAGGGGCCATCACAGTGCCGGCCAGGCTGCTCAGTGAGTTCGTGAACTCGCTGCCCAGCGAGAAGATCGAGCTGGCTCTGGCAGACCATACCCTGGAGCTGAAGTGCGCCCGGTTCGAAGCCCGTATCAGCGGCATAGATGCAGAAGACTTCCCGGCCATACCGAAGATCAGCGGCGATGTCAGCTACCAGATTAAGCCGGAGGACCTGCGGCTGGCCATCAACCAGGTGGTCTTTGCCACCGCTTCGGAGGACACGCGCCCGGTCCTCACCGGCGTCTCCGCCGAGTTCGAGGAGGACACCCTCACCCTGGCGGCGGCCGACGGGTTCCGCCTGGCCGTGCACAAAGCGCCCCTCATGAGCGCGGCCAAGGGCAAGGTGGAGGTCATCATCCCGGGACGCGCCCTGTCCGAGCTGAACCGGCTGCTGGCCGACCAGAAGGAGCCGGTGGAGATCGCGGTGGGCCAGAACAAGAGCCAGGTGCTGTTCCGGATGAGAGACGTGGAGCTGGTGTCCCAGCTGATCCAGGGGACCTTCCCCAACTACCGTCAGCTGATACCGGCGAGCTACAGCACCCGGGCCGTGATAAGCACGGTAGACTTCCTGCGGGCGACCAAGTCAGCGTCCATATTCGCCAGGGACGGCAGTGGCATTGTCCGGCTGCAGGTGTCGCCGGATGACGGCGGACGGGTCAGCGTCTCCGCCCGGTCGGAGCAGGTGGGGGACAACACCGGGGAGATCGATGCCAAGGTGGAAGGGGACGCGGCCAAGATCGCCTTCAACGGCAAGTACCTCACGGATGTCCTGGGGGTGATCCACGAGGGCGAAATGGCGCTGGAGACCACCACCCCCTCCAGCCCCGGCGTCATCCGCCCCATGGGCGCGGACAACTACATCCACATCATCATGCCGATGTTCGTTCAATGGTAGCGTAGGCAGGGATTGAGCCCTGGACCTCGGACCGGTCCGGGTACACCAGCACCTTGATGCGGAGCGCCTCTAACAAGAGGCGCTTCTCTTCGTCTCCGAGGTTCCCCAGTCGCTGGCTGACCCGGCGGTTCTTAGTCCGTGGCGATCATCACGCTGGAAGCCTTGATGACGGCGTAGGCGTCAGAACCTTCCTTGAGCTTCAGGTTCTCTGCCTGCTCCTTGGTGGTATTTGCGTGTCGAGGAGGCAATCGGCATACTCTAAGGCAAGCAGGTCATGCGCAGACTGATCCTTCGTACACCGGTGAGAGACATCAGGCACCACGGGTCAGTCCGATGGCATCGGTTGGCGGGCACTGTGGGCCTGCCACGATCTTGGTCTGTCGGCATCAGTATGTGGCGAGAGGAGCAACAGACTGTGAATCGTTCTATTCGAGAGAGGGCAATTGACTGTCTCAGGCCCGTATCCAAAGGACTGAGTGTCGCAGATGTCCGCATAGGAGTTGGATTCACCAGTGTCCGGCTTGACAATGGCAGCATCGGACTGGCCTGGACAGCCGGGAGCGTTTCCGAAAGCTGCACCCGCGAGAACAGAGCAGGCACTCTGGCCGGGAGTACGTCTCTCGACCTCCTGGAGATGCTGGAGAGTAGCAATCCTCTGTCAAGATCCGTAGGACTGGCTACAGCCAATGCTCTCGTGGCCAGTCTTCCGCGCCCCAGGGCCACTACTGGAGACGTGTTGGATATCGTCAGAATCAAGGCTGCGGATCGTGTGGCCATGGTTGGGTATTTCGGCCCGCTGATTCCAGCAACAAGAATGACAGGCTGCAAGCTGGACATACTGGAGCTCAAGACATCCACGCCAGGCACCCTGTCTCCTGAGGACGGAAGACCGTTGCTCGCGGCGTGCAGTGTGGCCATCATCACTGGAACCACCATTGTCACGGGCACTCTGGACGAGTTGCTGGCTGGTCTCGTTGAGCCGCGGGCGGTGGTCATTCTCGGCCCTTCATCCATAATGTGCCCGCCCGTTTTTGACGGGACTCCTGTGACTCATATTGCCGGCGCCTGGGTCAAAGATGCAGCAGCTGTCGAGAGGATTGTCTCTGAAGGCGGAGGTACTATGATCCTCAAGAAGCATATGGACTTCGAGACAATATGCCTGTGACAGCCTTGTGGATTCGAGGGCCGCGAAAGAGCCAGCCCTCCGGACTTGTCCTGCATTCTCATCCCGGGCCGGGCGGAAGCCCGGGGCGACCATCGAGTTTGACCCGACGGCCCGCTCAACGGTAACATATTAGTCAGGAAATCGGCCCCAGGTCCGACTCTTCGATCTGCTCCGGCCTAAATCCCGCGATGGACATGGCGGACAGACGGTGGACGAAAGTCCCGAGGGCGCGGGGAGAAATGCCCGCACCTCCCGTTGGAAAGGAGAGCGAAATGAGCAGAGGTCAACCCGTGCGTGCGCCTGTCATGTTCTGACACGGCGCTCTTCTTTTGCCCTCAAGTGAGCTTGGCCGCCTTCATCCGGGGGCGCTGGCGATGGCGATCACGTGAAGGGTCCGCAGCGCGGGCGACCATGCTGACAGCAAATTGACCAGGACGCCACTCGAGGGCAGTCTCTCCAAAAGCTGTTTCGCCTAAAGAGCGGTCCATGGCGAACAGCCGGTATCCGCCTCTGGCGGATCAACGGCACTACTGGAAACGGTAGTGTCTCCCGATCGGAAAAGGAGATAGAGCGATGGGTCCGTGACACCCGATGTGAGATCACACAGCGGCCACCACAATTCTGAATGACAAAAGAACGGAGCATGGAGTGAAGAACAGACTGAAAGCGTTATCGCTATGGCTCATTGGCCTGGTGCTGACGGCCAGCCTCGCCGGCTGCGGCCAGGACACCTCATCCAGCGGAACCACCAGGGTCATCACCGACATGTACGGGCGCGAGCTGACCGTCCCCACCACCATCAACCGCGTGCTGACGTCCGGGCCCATCGAAATGGAGCTCGTATACCTGATTGCCCCCGAGAAGCTCGCCGGACTCAGCTTCACGTTCAACGGCAATCCGCCGCTCGTGCCTGAAGAATACAGCAGCCTCCCTGTGGTCGGCGGCTGGTTCGGCACGCAGACCGGCAACTACGAGACCTTCATCGCCGCCGAGCCCGACATCATCCTGGAAGGCACCCAGGCCAACATCTCGGAACGACAGGAGAAGTTCGGCAGTATTCCGGTGGTGGGTGTCCGTGCCGGCGAGGAATCAACCAACTACGCCGACGATGCCCTGACGGGGTATGAGGATGAGATCCGCTTCCTGGGCGACCTGCTGGGAGCGAAGAAGCAGGCAGAGAAGCTCATCAAGTACTACGACGATGCCATGGACTACGTGGACGAAGTGGTCTCGGATATCCCGGATGCTGACAAGGTGACAGTCTACTACGCCGAAGGCAAGAACGGCCTCAGCACCGACCCTGCCGGATCGATGCACACCCGGCTCCTGGCCTTCTGCGGCGGCACAAACGTGGCCAACGTCACCCTGAAGCCCGGGTACGGCATGGCCGAGACCTCCCTCGAGCAGATCGCACTGTGGGACCCCGACATGATCATCATCGGGCGGGGCAGCCAGACGGCGCTCTACCAGACGATCATGAACGACTCCATATGGAAGCAGCTCCGCGCCGTGAGCAGCGGTCAGGTCTCCATCCGGCCGGACAACCCGCTTTCCTGGTTCGATGGCCCGCCGGGCCCCTGTCAGATTGTCGGCATGTACTGGATGGTGAACAAGCTGTACCCGGACAGGACCACGGACCTGGACCTCGAAGCCAAAGTGAAGGAGTTCTACAGCAGCTTCTTCCACTATGACTTGTCGGACGAGGAGCTGGCCGGTCTCCTGGCCAACCCGGGATAAGAAGCGACAGGTACTGTGGCCAAGGTCAGCCTGAGACAGAACAGGTTTGGCCCCATCCGCTTCAGAGGGATGGGTGGGGTGTCTGCCGCCGTGGTGCTGGCCGTGGTACTGGCCGCACTCTTCATCCTCTCCTTCGCGGTGGGCAGATACCCCATCTCTCCCATAGATGTGGTCAGGGTTCTGGCCTCTCACGTCATGCCGATGGACCACACCTGGCCGGAAATCCTGGACACGGTGGTGACCCAGATACGGCTGCCCAGGATCCTGGCGGCCATGCTGGTGGGCGCCAGCCTGTCACTGGCAGGCGCCTCCTTCCAGGGCCTCTTCCGCAACCCCCTGGTATCCCCCGACATACTCGGGGTCAGCCTGGGCGCCGGATTCGGCGCCGCCTCCGCCATCCTGCTCTCGGGAAACATAGTGGCCATACAGGCATCGGCCTTCGCCGGCGCCATCGCGGCCGTCGGCATCTCCTACGTCGTGAGCAAGATGGTCAAAGGCAATCCCACCCTGAGCCTCATCCTGGCGGGGATGGCCATCAGCGCCCTCTTTGGCGCCCTCCTTTCCCTGATGAAGTACGTCGCTGACCCGGTAGACCAGCTGCCCGCGATCACCTACTGGCTCATGGGCAGCCTGGCTGCGGTGAACATGCGCGACCTGCTCTTTGCCAGCATCCCCATGGTGGGTGGCATCGTCGTGCTGCTGCTCATCCGCTGGCGCTTCAACGTTCTTTCGATGGGAGAAGAGGAGGCCATAGCCCTCGGGGTGGACACCGGCCGCCTGCGGGCCATAGTCATCGTGTGCTCCACCGCCATAACGGCTTCCGCGGTCTGTATCAGCGGCACGATCGGGTGGGTGGGCCTGGTGATCCCCCATGTCGGCCGCATGCTGGTGGGCCCGAACCATCAGAGACTGCTGCCGGTAAGCCTCCTGCTCGGGGCTGCCTACCTCCTGGTGATTGACGACATCTGCCGGGTGGCAGCCAGCATAGAGATACCCATAGGCATCCTCACCGCCATCGTCGGCGCGCCGTTCTTCGTCTACTTGCTGAACAGGAGCGAGAAGGGGTGGGCATGAAGCTGACAGTGTCCCGGGCTGGATTTCACTATGACAGCGACAGGGCCAGCGGTTTCAGGGACGTCAGCTTCTCCCTCGAGGACGGGGAGGTGATGTCCATCCTCGGCCCTAACGGCTGCGGCAAGACCACGTTGCTGAAGTGCCTGAACAGGCTGATCAAGATCGGTACCGGGAATGTGGCATTGAACGGTCGGGACATGTCGACACTTCCCAGGGTCGAGATAGCCAGGCACATCGGCTATGTGCCGCAGCTACACCAGCCGGTCTTTCCGTTCAGCGTGCTGGACACCGTGGTGACCGGCAGGGCGCCTCACCTAGGCCTGCTGGCATCGCCGGGGCGCCGCGATGTGAAGATCGCGGAGGAGTCCCTGGAGACCATGGGGATTTGCCACTTGAGGGACAAGCCCTATACGCAGCTGAGCGGCGGGGAAAGACAGCTGGTAATCTTCGCCAGGGTACTGGCCCAGGACCCCGCCCTCCTTCTGCTGGACGAGCCCACCTCTCACCTGGATTTCGGCAATCAGGTCAGGCTGCTGAGCATCGTGGACCGCCTGGCAGCCACTGGCCTGCCCATCATCATGACATCGCATTTCCCCGACCATGCCTTCCTGGTGTCCAGCAAGGTGGCGCTGATGAAGCGGGGCGAGTTCATCGACGTGGGAACGCCGGATGCGGTCATCACCGACGGCAACCTGGAACAGGTCTATGACATCCGGGTGAAGGTCGTGAATGTGGATTCGGGGGTGAACAGAAAGGTGTGCGTGCCGGTGGCCGACTGCCAGCCGGCCATGGATAGCACGAAAATCTCAGTATCAGGAGGCACCATGAGCGATTTTGAGTTCTACCTGAAGAAGGCGGGCGAGGCCCACGGCCATGTCTGCGGCGGTATCGCGCTGGGCACCAGGATATCCCTGGCCGCCATGAAGTCCCTGGGACTGGACCCCAGCGAGAAGAACAAGAACCTCGTAGTCTACGTGGAGATGGACCGCTGCATGACCGATGCCGTCCAGACCACTACCGGATGTTCGCTGGGGCATCGCTCCCTCAAGCACGTGGACTACGGGAAGCTGGCAGCGACTTTCGTCAATCTGGATTCCGGCAAAGCGGTGCGCGCCACAGTCAGGGACCGCGGCCCTGCCGATGAGTCAATGGAGGAGATGGTCCGCAGGATCTCCCGGACTCCGGACAGTGAGCTGGTGGCCCTTCGTGAGGTGGCCATGCACGTGCCTGACACGGACCTGCCGGGCCCTCCCAAGACCAGGGTCATCTGTGCCGCCTGTGGGGAAGGAGTCATGGACGGCAGGGAGGTGGTGAGGGACGGCAGGATGCTGTGCCGCGGTTGTGCCGGAGGCACCTATTACGCAGAGATGGAGAAGTGACGAGATGCGCCGGAGCGGACTGATAGATGACCTGATCGCGGCGGCCGCCGCCAACTCCGGGCCGGCCAGGGACGTTCGGGTCGGAGTGTCCTGGACGGCGGTCCATGGCAAGTACTGCGGCCTGGCCAAGACCTATGGTATCCCGGTCAGGCACGGCAACTATACCCGGAACATGGGCAACCTGATCGGAATGACGACGCTGGACCTGGCCGATTATGCCCAGTCCTGGAACCTGGTCGAGGCCAGCATCGGCTGCGCCGCCATCCTGGCCATGACGCCCCCTCCACCCGGCAATGACGATATCAATGCCCGCGAGATCATCCTGGAGAGGGGCGCCGGGGCCAGGGTGGTGATGGTGGGGGCCTTCCCCTTTGCTGACGCGCTGCGATCGGCGGCCAGGGAGCTCTATGTGCTTGAGCTTGGCCAAGAGCAGATAGACCCCGGACGGCGTGTCCTGCCGGAATCGGCGGCCGACTACGTCATCCCGGACTGCGACCTGCTGGTGGTCACCGGTTCCACGCTCATCAACAAGTCCCTGGAGCGGTTCCTGGCGCTGGCCCGGCAGGGCAACCCCTACACCATCGTCCTGGGACCGAGCACGGTTATGTCGGAGGTGCTGTTCGACTACGGCGCTCACATGCTGGCCGGGGCAGTGGTGACCAACGCGCAGGCCATCCTGAACAAGCTGAGCCAGAGCGGCGGCATGCTGGAGAGCAGGGTCTGTCCCGGCGAGATAGCCTTCAAGGTGATGCAGAGATGAAGCCGGTGACCAGCCCGCAGCAGATGGACCTGACCGCCGGGGTGGCCTTCGCCAGGGTGTATCCCGCCATCGCCCGCCATGTGGTGCAGAAATACGGGATCGCCGCCGGGCGCTGCCTCGACGCGGGCTCGGGGCCGGGTTCCATGGCCATCGCCCTGGCCTCCATCACGGACCTGAAGATAGCCTCTCTGGATGTGGACCCGGAGATGACCGCCCTTGCGGACCGGAACGTCGCCCAGGCGGGGTTGACTGAACGTATCACGACCGTGACGGCAGACGTCCATGACATACCCTTTGAGGATGACCACTTCGACCTTATAGTGAGCCGCGGCTCCGTCTTCTTCTGGGAAGACCGCCCGGGCGCTCTGCGGGAGCTGTACCGGGTGCTGAAGCCCGGAGGTGTGATCTACTGCGGCGGCGGCATGGGGAGCGAGGAGATCCGGCGCGCGGCGACTGCGCTCATCAGGACGGACGCCCGGGTCCGGGACAGGCGGGGTCTCTGGCGCGAGAGAAACAGCAAGCCCCAGAAGGAGAGTGAGGCCGA
>CALMBS010000119.1 GCA_937860285.1 uncultured Chloroflexota bacterium | reverse complement strand
CGCGTAGCTGGGCTTGAAGCCGCACCCGCCCGCGCGGGCCGCGGCCTGGCGGCTCTCGCCCATCAGGCCCTCCACCAGCGGGGGGTCGGGGCGGCGCGCCGGGAGGGAGCCGACGGCTTCCTGCTGCCCCACCGCGCCGCGGGAAAGCCCCGCGGCTACGGCGCCACCGGCCCGGCTGCCCCGCAGGCCCAGTCCGAACTCGCTCATCCGGATGGAGCCGCAGAGCCAGGCTCCGGCCTGGCGCAGCCGCCGCACTGCGGTGGCGTCCTCCAGCGCGGTGAACCCGGACAGGGCCTTCGATCCGGCGTCTGTCGGCCAGCCCGCCACCGAGAGGTTGGGCTGGATCGCCATCCTCAATCCCCGCAGCGGCCCGCTCCCAGGGTCCGGGGCGCGGCTGTCACGGTGCACGAATACCTGATCCACGAATCAGTCCCGCCTCATTCCAGTATGTTAGCCACCTTGAAGTACCCGCCTTTCACCGCCGGGGCGCTCTTGAGCAGCCGGCCGCCCTCAGAAAGCGGCGAACGCTTCTCCTCGGTCCCCGGCCGGGTGCGATTGGCCACCGGAGCGACGCCGTAGGCGGGCTCCTCCTCGCCGGCGTTCTCGGCCGCCAGTGCCGCCAGCTCCTCGGCCTCCATCAGAGCCTCCTCCATCATGGCGCGTTCCTCCGGGGCCACGCCGACGCGCGACACCCAGGAGACGCGGTCGATGCGGTTCTCCTTCTCCGCAGTACCCGGCAGAACACCGTGGCCGCCGAGGTTCAGCAGGCCCAGCTCCGCCAGCTGCTCGCGTTTCACCGCGGAGGGGGCGCCGGTCAGCGGGCAGGCGGCGCTGCGGTTCTTGGGGAAGGCGATCACCTCCCGGATGGATGGTGTCTGCAGGATCATCGACACGGTGCGGTCCATGCCCAGCGCCAGCCCGCCGTGCGGCGGGGCGCCGAAATCGAAGGCCCGCAGGAAGAAGCCGAACCTCTCCCGGACCTCTTCTTCGCCGAGGCCCAGGGCGGCGAATACCCTGCGCTGCAGCTCGCGGTCGCTGATGCGGATGCTGCCGCCGCCCAGCTCCTCGCCGTTCATCACCAGGTCGTAGGCCCGGGAACGCAGCGTCAGCAACTCCTCGATGTTCCTGGGATCGAAATCCGTCCGATCGGGTGCGGTGAACGGGTGGTGGCTGGAGGTGACGCTGCCCTCCTCGGTGGCCTCGAAAAGGGGAAACTCGGTGACCCATACCGGGCAGAAGCTGCCGGGTGGGATCAGATTGAGCCGGTTGGCCAGGTGCAGGCGCAACTGGCCCAGGGCGGAGGTCACCGTGGCGTACGAGGGGTCCGCGACCATGATGAGGACGTCACCGTCGGCCACGTCAAACCGGCGGCGCAGCTCCTCCAACTCTCCGTGGCTGAAGAACTGGACGATGTTGGACTCCAGCTGGCCGTGCTCGGCGCGCATCCAGGTCATGCCCTTGGCGCCGAAGGACGGCGCGATCTCCCTGGCGTACTCGTTCTGCAGCACGTTCTTGCTCAGCCTCTCGGACTGGCCCTTGATATTGAGGCCCTTGATGAAGCCGCGGCGCTGCAGGATCTGGCGGAAGATGGCGTAGCCGGTCTGCGAAAAGACCTCCGTCACGTCGACAAAGCGCAGCCCGAAGCGCAGGTCCGGCCGGTCGGACCCGGTGGTGTCCATGGCCTCGGCCCAGGTCATGCGGGGGAAGGGCCGGGACAGGGTGATGCCGCCGACGGCGAACATCCGCACGGCCAACTCCTCCACCAGCTCATAGAGGAACTCCTCGTCGATGAAGGAGGCCTCGATGTCCAGCTGCGTGAACTCCGGCTGGCGGTTCGGGCGCAGGTCCTCGTCGCGGAAGCAGCGCGCCAGCTGGAAGTAGCGCTCCATGCCGCCGATCATGAGCAGTTGCTTGAAGAGCTGCGGAGACTGGGGCAGGGCGTAGAAGCTCTGCTGGTGGACGCGGCTGGGCACCAGGTAGTCGCGGGCGCCCTCTGGCGTGCTGGCGGTGAGCACCGGCGTCTCCACCTCCACGAAGCCCCGGGAATCGAGGAACTGCCGAACGCACTGGAAGATGCGGTGCCGTGCTACCAGGTTGTCCCGCATGGCCGGACGCCTCAGGTCCAGGTACCGGTACTGCAGGCGCAGGTCCTCGGCGACACTGTCGGCGCCGGAGGACGGCGCGCCGGCCGTCATGGCCTTGTCGGAGATGGCGAAGGGCAGGGGGTCGGCGGTCGAGAGCACGGTCAGCTCGGCGACCAGGACCTCGATGCCGCCGGTGCCGATATTGGGGTTCTCCGTGCCCGCCAGGCGCTGGCGGACCTCGCCCCCGACGGCGATGCAATACTCGGCGCGCAGTGAGGCGGCCTGGCGGCAGACGTCGGCCGGGGTGACGTCCGGGTTGAAGACCACCTGGATGATGCCGCTCCGGTCGCGCAGGTGGATGAACAGCAGGCCGCCGTGGTCCCGGAAGGCATCCACCCAGCCGGCCAGGAGCACCCGGCGGCCGGCATCGTCCGGGGTCAGCTCGCCGCAGAAGACGCGTTCGGAGAGAGACATACGAGGATCCGTCTCTCTAGTATACCTTCTGTGCTGCTGCCGAAGCCAACGGAGGGTGCGGCGGCTTCAGCCGTAGTAGCCCTTCAGCACCCTGAGAGCCCGGAGGGTGATCCACTTGCTGGGCCGGCCCTTGGTCTCGATATCGACCTGGAAGCGGCCGTTGAAGTTGTCGGCCATCTTCCACCGGCCCCGGTCCCGGGCGCTGCCGCCAGCCGGGTTCATCTGGACCTCCCGGGGAAGTACCTGACGTTCTTCATGCCCTCGAAGTGCGAGTCCTGGGTCCAGATGACGGCCCCAGACTCCTGCGCCGTGGCCAGGATGATGCTGTCAGCCATGGGGAGATCAAGCTCCAGGCTGAGCTTCGCCGCGGCTATGGCTATTGACGGAGTCAAGTCCACAACGGTGCCCTTCTGCATGGCCATGCCGGCCAACAGGGCGTTGTCCTCGCCGGATTCTCGGAGGATGACCTTGAATACCTCGTACACAGTGATGGCAGGGACAAGCAGCTCTGCAGGGTCAGACAGTGGCGGCAGGAAGTGCCTGGCGTTTGGTTCGTCGGCGAAGTAGGCCAGCCATCCGGAGGAGTCGACAATGTTCATACCCTGTCGTTCTCTCGCCTGAACCCGGTGTCTATGCCCTTGACGAATCCGCGCAATTCCCTGACCTCGCGTTCGGGCACGAGCTCGATGCGCCCGGCATACTCGGTGATCTGCATCTTCTGACCGGGTCGGAGCTTGAGAGACTCCCTGATGGCCTTGGGTATCACGACCTGGTATTTCGGTGACACGGTTACTGATGGCATACTGCAACCTCCATCGATCCAGTGCGTATTACGATATCACGATCGATCTCCAGTGTCAACCGGGTCGATACCCTGCGGGGTGACTTGACTTTGGCACCGGCCCGGCAGCAGAATTCGCATTAGGATGGGTAGATCGCCGGTACCCCAGAAGCCAGCCATCTCAAGTCCGTCGGGCGGCAAGCTCTTCGGCACCCTGCTTCGCCTGTCTCCGCTGCCGGCCTTCCTGCTTTCGAGGGAGGGCCGGATCGTGGAGGTGAACGCCCCCTGCTGCCGGCTGCTGGGTCGCACCGGCGCGGAGTTGCGCGGCTGCCTGCTCGGGGTCCTGTGTAGCGACGCCGGCGAGTGGGATTTGATGGAGCGGCGGCTGTCGAAGGCTAGACGTATCAGGGATGCCCGGCTGCGGCTGCGCCGCAGCGACGGGAACCAGGTCGAGTGCCTGGGGGCGGCCACGCCCGACGAGGAGCGCGGAGAGAAGGCCTGGCTCCTGGTACTCACGGACCTGACGCCGTGTGCCGAGAAGATCCGGGAGTTGGAAACGGCCGGCGAGAGGCTCAGCCATTTTGTCAACATGGAGAAAGACAGCCTGTGGACCTCGGAGTTCCAGCCTGACGGGAGCATCCGGGTGACCTACATGAGCGAGCCCATCGCCAGCATCATGGGCTATACCGGGAACGAGATACAGAGCATGACCCTGGACCAGTTGGTGATGCCCTCTGCGGCGAAGGGGGCGGCGGAATCCTACGCGCGGCAGCTGCGAATCGATGGCAAGCCCGGAGTGGACCCCGACCGGTCCTGGAGCATCGAGCTGCAGCTCCGGCACAAGGACGGCCGTCCGGTCTGGGTGGAAGCCAAGTCCATGTTCACGCGGGACAGGCAGGGCCGGCCCGTTGGCATCATCGGATTCACCCGCGACGTCACCGAGCGCCGCCGCTATGAGGAGCAGCTCAAGGCCCTTTCCTCCGGCCTGGTGGAGATGCAGGAGACCGAGCGCCGCCACATCGCCCGCGAGCTTCACGACCAGATCGGCCAGTCGCTGACGGGTATTCGCATGCTGCTGGGAATGCTGCCGGAGGACCTTCCCCGCAGTTCCCGCAAGACCATCGGCGAGATCCAGACGGTGATCGATGACATCATGAGCCGGGTCAAAGACCTCTGCCTGGAGCTGCGTCCCTCGACGCTGGACGACCTGGGCCTTCTCCCCACGCTGCTGCGCCATTTCCAGACCTACAAGACCCAGACCAACGTGGACGTTCACTTCAAGCAGAGGGGACTGGAGAGAAGGTTCGACCCGGATACCGAGACCGCCGTCTTTCGCATTGTCCAGGAAGCCCTCACCAACGTGGCCCGGCATGCCGGAGTCGGTGACGTGAATGTCCGCATCGTGGCCACGAGGAAGAAGATAGCACTGCAGATCGAGGACAGCGGCAAGGGCTTCGCCCGCGACAGCGTCTACGCCAGCAGCAATGCCACCGGGCTGGTCGGGATGCAGGAGCGGGCTGCCCTGGCCGGTGGGCACCTGTCAGTCGAATCAGTGCTGGGGGTGGGCACCAGGGTGACGGCCGAGCTTCCCGCCCAGGGCCCCGCGGAAGCGAGCGAGGCGGCATGAGTGTGACCACGGTGGTGCTGGCTGACGATCATCACCTGGTGCGGCACAGCCTGCGGATCATGCTGGAGACGAAGCCGGGTTTCCGCGTGGTCGGCGAAGCAGAGGACGGTCTCCAGGCGCTGGACATGCTCGACCGCCTGAAGCCGGATGTGATTGTCATCGATGTGGTGATGCCCAAGATGGGGGGGCTGGAGGTCGCCCGCCTGGCCGGCAAGCGTTCTCCGGCCACCAGGGTGGTGGTGCTCTCCATGCATGCTGACGAGGCCTACGTCATTGAGGCCCTGCGGGCCGGGGCGCAGGCCTATGTGCTCAAGTCTTCTTCCCCGGAGGATTTCCTGACCGCCATCAGGGAGGCGGCCCTCGGCCATCCCTATCTCAGCCCGCCGCTGTCCGACCTGGCCATCCGCGCCTACATCAGCGCCGCCCAGGCCAGCAGCCTGGAGACGCCTGAGCCACTTACTCCCCGCGAACGCGAGGTGCTGCACCTGGCGGCCCAGGGCTATACCACATCCCAGATTGCCCAGATGCTCTCCATCAGCCAGCAAACGGCGCAGACCCACCGCCGCAACATGATGCACCGGCTGAAGCTCCACAGCCAGACCGACGTGGTTCGCTACGCCGTCGAGAAGGGCATACTAAAGCCTCGCGCCTGATTCCCGCAGCGCACGGCCCCCCGCACAGTGCTGGCTGCATCTACCTGCCCCAGGGTATCCCAGAACTACCTTTGCCGGTGTAGGCGAATTACCCCTGCCGAAGCATGGCCGTGGCCCCCCGGAAAGAGGATAGTAGAGTTGCAGATCAGGAGGTCGGCCGGACCGACGGGGGTACATCCTGCATTACCCGGCTCTGATTGCCCCCTTTTCCTCGTCACACTGGCGGGCCATCTGCAGACAGAATGCGCGCCGGCAAGGAGGCAGAGTGGTGAAAGACAAGCAGAACGGCAAGACCTATCACATCGGGGTAGACACGGGAGGCACCTTCACAGACGTCATCGTCATCGACACGGGAGGGAACGTGGTCATCGGGAAGGCCGAGACCACGCCGGGCAAGTTCGAGGAAGGCGTCCTGAATGCCATCACGGATGCCGGCCAGAAGGTCGGCCTGGGCCTCAAGGAGCTCCTCGACCGCACCGAGAGCTTCGTGCAGGGCACCACGGTGGGGACCAACATCCTCATCAACCGCAACGGCGTCAAGACGGGCATGATCACCACCAAGGGCTTCGAGGACACCACCCATGTCATGAGGGCCATCGGCCGCATCGATGGTCTCAGCCCCGAGGAGACACGCCATGCGGCTATGGTGAAGAAGACGGTGCCCATTTCTCCGAAGCGCCTCATCAAGGGAGTGGCCGAGAGGTTCGACTCCTTCGGCAACGAGGTCGTGCCGCTGAACAGGGACGAAGTGGCCAGAGCCACCGAGGAGTTGCTGGCCGAGGGCATCGAATCCATCGCCATCTGTTTCCTCTGGTCGCACCTGTTCCCCAAACACGAGCTGGAGGCCTACGAGATCGTTACCCGCATGGCCCCCAACGTCTACGTGGACATGTCCCACAAGGTGGCCCCGCTGATCAGGGAGTACGGCCGCTTCAACACCGCCGCCATCGACTGCTACATCGGCCCCATCATGGTCAGCTGGTACCAGCACCTCGACAAGGTCCTCCGGGGACAGGGGCTGAAGAAGGAGCTGCTGACCGCCCAGGTCTGGGGCGGCGTTATGCCCTACAAGGACATGATGCCCATCGGCACCATCAACTCCGGGCCCGTGGGAGGCGTTATCGGCAGCCGCAAGGTGGCCACCGACCTGCTGGGGCTGCCCAACGTGGTTACCACTGATGTCGGCGGCACCAGCTTCGATGTCAGCATCATCGCCGAAGGCCGCCACGTGTATGCGCGGGAGAAACCCATCATGCGCTTCAGGGTCAACATACCCATGATCGACGTCACCAGCATCGGGGCCGGCGGCGGCACCATCGCCTGGGTGGACGAAGGCGGCGCGTTGAAGGTGGGGCCGGCCAGCGCCGGCGCCGATCCGGGGCCTGTCTGCTACATGAAGGGCGGCAATCAGCCCACGGTGACCGATGCGGCTGTGGCGCTGGGCATCTACGACCCCAACTTCTATCTTGGCGGCCGGAAGAAGCTGAACAAGGACGCCGCCATAAAGTCCGTCAAGGCCCTGGGTGAAAAGATAGGGATGGGCCAGACGGAGACGGCGGCGGCCATCTGGGACATCCAGAATGAGCACATGATCGACCTGCTGCGCCTCATGGTAACCCGGACCGGCTACGATCCCCGGGACTTCTCCGTGTTCTGCTTCGGCGGCGGGGGACCGTCCCACGGCGCGGCCTACGGCCGGCGCCTGGGATTCAAGTCCATATACATGTTTCCCACCTCGGCCGCGTTCTCGGCCTTCGGCCTGGCCTCCGCCGACGTCTCCCGGATCTTCGACCGGTCTACCTTCTTCACCATGCCGGCCGATCCGAAGCAGATCAACGCGGTGTGCGATCAGCTGGAGAGCGACGCCATGGCGGAGATGACCCGGATCGGCTTCGACAGGAGCGAGGTGATCTTGCAGCGGGAGATCAGCATGAAGTTCGGCCGCCAGGTGAACGTAGAGAGGATACCCATTCCCCAGAAGACCTACGATGAGCAGGACATTGCCAAGATCGGTGACGACTTCGTGGAGTTCTACCGCAGCGTCTACGGCGAGGGGGCGGCGTTCGTGGAGGCGGGCATGGAGATCATGGCCATCCACGTGACGGCCTCGGTGCCGCTGGCCCGGCCCAGCCTCATCAAGCGGGCCCTCGGTTCACCGAAGGCCGACCACGCCCGCAAGGGCAGCCGGGATGTCTACTGGAGCGAGAAGAAGGCCTACCAGGTCACCCCGATTTACGACGGCGACAAGCTGGAGCCTGGCAACGTGATCGCCGGGCCGGCCCTGGCCGAGCTGGCGACCACCACCATCATGGTGCCCCACGACAGCCAGCTGAAGATCGATGAGTACGGCTTCTTCGTGATGTGAGCCGCCGGGATCAGGTGAATGTTTAGACAACCTTGGGAGGTTAGAGAATGACGACAACCGCACAGCCGCAGAAAGTACTGTACCAGTATGAGATTCCGTTGGGAGGCAAGAGGACCTTCATCGGCGGCGGGTGGCTGCCCGGCCGGGAAGAGGTGACCAACTACAAGAAGCTCTCGCCGGTGGACTTCGAGATCCTCTCGTACCGCATGAACTCCATCGCCAACGAGGCCCGCCAGGCGATACTGCGCGTCTCGGGCTCGCCGGTGGTGGCCGAAGGGGGTGAGGCGCTCTTCGCCATCTACGATCCTCACGGCCTTACCTCTTCCCTGGCCTGCGGTCTGCTGCTGCACACCGCCGGGAGCCAGGGCAACGTCAGGGAGGTGCTGGATGTGCAGGGCCAGGCGCCCGGCATCTACGACGGCGACATCTTCATGATGAATGAGCCTTCCATCGGCGGCTATCACGCCTGCGACCAGTGGACGGGCACGCCGATATTCCATGACGGAGAGCTGGTGGCCTGGCTGGGCTCGCTGACCCACACCTCGGAGACCGGCGCCATAGAGCCGGGGGGTATGCCGTCCAGCGCCAAGTCACTGCTCGACGAAGGCTATCGAGTGCAGGGCATAAAGGTGCAGGAGCGAGGGCAGATCAACCGGGCGGCCATCAACTGCCTGCTGCGGTCCACCCGGGACCCGGCCTACTACGTGCTGGACCTGCGGGCCAGGATCGCCGGGCTGAACGTGGCCAAGGAGAGGTTCCAGGCCCTGATCAAGAGGTACGGCATCGACAAGGTGAAGGCCTGCGTGGAGCAGAACATCGACTACGGCGAAGAGATGGCCCGGGCCAAGCTGCGCAGCCTGGCTGACGGCACTTGGCGCATGGTGTCATACCTGGAACTGGAGGTCGGCGAGCCCAAGCCGAGACTGATCAAGATCAATGTGGAGATGACCAAGAAGGGGGACGAGCTCACCCTGGACTTCGATGCCTCGGGGCCGAACCCCAACTATTACAACTGCTACATCAACGGCGCCTTCGGCCTCATTTACGTGGCCATAGCCAGCCAGCTCTTCTGGGAGACCCCGGGCAACTGGGGCTACATCAAGCCCATCAGGACCTACATCCCGCAGAACTGCTGCATCAATGCCCCCTACATGACGCCGGTGAGCCGGTGCGCGGCCTTCCCGGTCACCGAGTCTGTCACTGACCTCATTGGCGACTTGATCTACACCAACCCGAAGTACTGGCCGGACATCAACGCCCCCTGGCAGCGCAACTGCATAGCGCCGGTCTTCTGGGGAGGCCTGACCCAGTTCGGCTATCCCACCGGCTCCATATTCAGCGAATCCTGGGCCTGCGGCACCGGGGCGGGCATCGACGAGGGCCGGGGTGACGGCTGCGACACCGGAGGCATGATGATGACGGTCGAGTCGTCGATATCGGACGTGGAGATGTTCGAGCTGCAGTCCCCGTTCCTCTACTTGTGGAGAAGGGAGGGCAAGGACAATGCCGGGGCGGGCCGGTGGCGGGGCGGTGCCAGCATCACCTACGCCGTGGTCCCGCACAACTCCCCCTACGTCATGGTCGGCTGGGCGGTCATGGGGGCCCTGATCGACCCGACGCAGTCCATGAGCGGCGCCTATCCTCCGGGGCTGCCCTACCGGGGAACCATAGCCAGGGGGCTGAACCTGGTCGATGTCTGGAAGAAGGGCCAGATCCCCCAGACGGTCCAGGAGCTGGAGAAGCTGGCCAAGGAGTCCGGCGGATCGGTTCAAGTGGTGAATGCGCCGGTGCCGGTGCAGTTTGTGGCCACCGACAAGGACGTGGCGGCCGGAGGGTTCGGCGGCGCCAAGGGCATCGGCGATCCGCTGGACCGGGAACCCGAGCGGGTGCTGGCCGACATCGAGAACAGGATCTTCTCCGTCGAGTTCGCCCGGAACGTGTTTGGCGTGGTGGTTGATAGCAGGACGATGAAGGTGGACCTGGCCGCCACCGAGAAGGCCAGGAAGGACATCAAGGCCGAGAGAAAGCAGAGAGGCGCTATTTGGGGAGGCAAGAAATGAGGATTCACTACTATCTGGACCTGGACGACAAGACGCATCAGATCAAGTGCCGCAAGTGCGGTCACGTCTTCTGCCACGGGTCGGAGAACTACAAGCTTCATGCCCCGCGGGTGGACAAGTTCCCCGACGAGGTGTACGGGGTTCGGCCTCCCCGGGAGACGTCCAACGTGATCTACCACGAGTACTACTGCCCGGGCTGCTACACCATGCTGGACGTGGAGGTGACCGAGCCGGATGCCCCGCCCATGTGGGACATCCAGATCGCCGTCCCCCCGCCTGGCAAGTGATCCGAACCGGGCTCCAGCTCACATCTGGAGACCGCAGCCAGAGGGCGCCGTTGTTCGATCGGCGCCGAAGAGAAAGGAGATGCTATGGAGACCTTCGATCCCAATGACTACATGCAATGGCTAAAGCTGACCTCGAAACAGAGCCTGCCCCCGCTGATAATCACCGTGGCCGTCACCGGCGGCGTGCAGGGTAAGGAGACCCACCCCGATCACCCGGAATCCGCTGAGGAGCAGGTGGCACAGATCTCCGAATGCTACAAGCTGGGGGCCACGCAGGTACATCTTCACGTCAGAAACCCGAAAGCCCTGGGCTTTGCCTCCGGCGACCCCAAGGAGTACTTCAGGGTCAACGGCATGATCCGGGAGAAGTGCCCCGAGATCATCATCAACAACACCACGGGCGGCGGCCTTGGCATGGAGCCCACTGACGAGAACCGCATGGCGCCGGTGCTGGCCAACCCGGAGACCTGCAGCCTCGATATGGGCAGGACGGTCACCCGCTTCACCCTGAAGAAACGCCTTCCGCCCCTCACCGGCACCAGGGAGCAGGACGTGGCCTTCGAAGCGGTGCAGGGCGTGTCCTACGCGGAGACCGAGAAATTCGCCAAGGCCATGCTGGAGCACAATATCAAACCAGAAATGGAGCTCTGGTCTACCGGCGACTACGACCTGGTAAACAACCTCATTGAACAGAAGCTCATCAAGCCCCCGTACCTGCTCCAGGGTGTGATGGGCTACAGCAGCGGCGCGCGGGCCACGATCAAAGAGGTGATCCACCTGGTAGAGCACGGCCCCAAATAGTTCGTCTACAGTTTGCTGGGCTTGGGCCTGTTCAGC
>CALMBS010000118.1 GCA_937860285.1 uncultured Chloroflexota bacterium | reverse complement strand
GCCCGTCTCCACCACCCTGGCCACGATGTCCTTTCCCTGGCGGCCCAGCTCGGCAGCCAGGTCCTCCACCGGGTTCCAGGCAGGCCCCTTCTGGCCGGTCTCCCTGGCGGGGGCTCCGGCCGGACGCCGGCGGGTGCCCGGGCCCTGGCCTGGCGCTCCCGGACGTCCCACCACGGATACGACTCCCGTACGGCTGATATGGAACACGGGGTCAGGCATAGCCTGCAGCATGGCCCTCTCACTTTCTCCGCCGGTCAAGGCGCGGTTGGGACTCCCGGCAGCTGACTCCAGCTCCCGGGTGAGGTGGTTGCGCAGGTGGTCCATTCTCTCGGAGAACCCGGGCATCTCTGACTCTCTCCCCTACCCTGATCGCTGGCAGTATCGTACACACAATCCCGGGGGATTTGCAATAGCCGGCCGGCGCCCTGCCGGAACTTTGACCCGGCGCCCTGCCGGAACTTTGCGCCGGCAGGCTTCGTCATATCAATTGGGGGACATCATGGAACAGCCGATGGACTTTCTGGCGCTGTCACTTCTGGCGGCGGTTTCCGTCACCGTCGGCCTCACCAGCGCGGCCTATGGCCCCATTCCCGGGGAGTCCCGGCCTGGCGTGAGGGGCAACCTGGCGGCCACCGTGGCCGGCGTGCTGGGGCTGGACCCGGCCCAGGTGAACGACTACCTCGAAGGGCACCAGAGCGAGATCCGCTTCGGTGCGGCGAGACTCTTCTCCAGGTAGGCTGCTTCCCCAAAGCCCCCACTTCCCACTCTTCTCGAGCAGCGTGCGCTGGTGTGCGCGGACACCCCGGACAGCGGCTTGTCCCGCGGCTACTGCTTCTTGGGTGGCGTCTTGGCGACCCCCGCGGACTGGCCGCCGTCAACCACACTGACGGAGCCGGTGACGAAGGAGGAGTCGTCGGAGGCCAGGTACAGGGCGGTCTTGGCCACCTCTTCCGGCTCCCCGAACCTCTGGATGGCCTTGACGTGCCGGTAGGGTGGGAAGTCCTCGGGTTTCAGGGTGGCGGGGTCCGCCGTGATCCGCGACAGCGGGGTGACAATACCGCCGGGGCAGATGCAGTTGACCCTGATGTTCTTGTCCGCGTACTCCAGGGCCAGCACCCTGGTCAGCTGGATGACCCCGGCCTTGGAGGCGGCGTAGGCCGGCATGCCGGGCAGCCCGATGAGGCCGGCCGTCGAAGCGGTGTTGATGATGACGCCGCTCCCCTGCTTGAGCATCGCCTGGACGGCGTACTTGCAGCCCAGGAAGGCGCCCGTCAGGTTGGTGGCGATGATGCTGTTCCAGGCCTCCTCGGCCAGGTCGGCGGTCATGATGAACTTGCCCTGGATGCCGGCGTTGTTGAAGACAACGTCGAGCCTGCCGTAGGCGTCGATCGCCGACTGGATCATCCTCTGCACGTCGGGCGACTTGGAGACGTTGACTTCCACGAAGACGGCCTCCCCGCCGGCCTCCCTGATGAGCTTCACCGTCTCGTGGCCGCCCTCAGGCACGAAGTCGGCCACCACCACCTTGGCCCCCTCCCTGGCGAAGAGCAGCGCCGTGGCCCTCCCGATTCCGGAGCCGGCCCCGGTGATCAGCGCCACTTTCCCGTGCAGCTTGCCCATGTTCAGTTCTCCTTTCAGCAGTCAGTGGTTGACACCCCCCGGACGCCCCGCCGGTCCGGATGCTGTAGTAATTATAGGCGGAAGTGCCGCCTCTTGCATAACTTGCAAGAGACATCTTGCATAGCATGGTAGAATGCGTGTCGGACCGGCCCGCGCGCGGGCCGGC
>CALMBS010000117.1 GCA_937860285.1 uncultured Chloroflexota bacterium | reverse complement strand
GGAGCAACCGCCGGCGGAAGCACAGCGTGCCCTGCTAAGCGCAACCGGCGACCTGGTGACGGTCTCTCCCGGTGGCGGAGAGAGGTACAAGGCCTTCGTGCCGTATCCCCTTCCTCCGGACCCCCCGCTGGCACGGGATGAGTCTTTCAGGGAGTTGTCCGACCGGGCGTTGCTGGCACTGGGACGGCTGGACAGCATGTCGGCCTTCCTCCCGGACGTATCGCTCTTCCTCTACATGTATGTCAGGAAGGAGGCGGTCCTCTCTTCGCAAATCGAGGGGACGAAGTCTTCACTGTCCGACCTCCTGCTGTTCGAGAGCGAAGGGGCTCCAGGCGTTCCAATTGATGACGTCCGGGAGGTATCCAACTACGCGGCCGCCATGGATCACGGGTTGGCCCGTCTTCGCGGCGGATTCCCGCTATCGCTGAGGCTGATTCGGGAGATACACAGGATACTGCTCAGCAAGGGCCGGGGAAGCGAGAAGGAGCCCGGCCAGTTTCGGCGAACGCAGAACTGGGTTGGGGGCACACGCCCCGGGAACGCCGCCTTCGTGCCGGCGCCGCCAGAGAAGTTGATGGAGTGCCTGGGGGCCCTGGAGAGGTTCCTGCACAACGATCCGGAGAGGATGCCGCTGCTCATCAAGGCAGCCCTGGCGCATGTCCAGTTCGAAACGATTCACCCCTTTCTGGATGGAAACGGCAGGCTGGGGAGACTGCTCATTACCTTCATTCTGTGCGCCGAGGGCGCTCTGGCCCAGCCAATGCTGTACCTCAGTCTCTTTTTCAAGACGCACCGCCAGGAGTACTACGATCTTCTGCAACGGGTGCGCACTGAGGGCGATTGGGAGAGCTGGCTCTGGTTCTTCGTGACCGGAGTGAAAGAGACGGCCGAATCCGCCGTGCAAACCGCCAATGCTCTGGTCAGGCTCTTCGAGGCCGACCGGCGGCGGATCCAGTCGGTTGGTCGGGCAGCAGGTTCGGCGTTGCGCGTCCATGAGGCCCTGCAGAAGAGCCCGGTGGTTTCGGTCGCCAGGGCTGCGGACATGACCGGGCTCACCGTGCCCACGGTCACATCTTCGCTTCGGGCGTTGGAGAAGGCCGGCATCGTTCGCGAACTCACCGGCCTTCAGCGGGGAAGACTCTTCGGATACCGGGAATACATTGGGATTCTGAGTCAGGGGACGGAACCGCTATGACTTGCCCGGGGGGGCTCTGAAGGTGGCCCTCCCGTCCCTCACCTCGTTGATGATGAAGCTGGCCCCCTGGTTGTCCCCCGGGTTCAGCCACAGCATCCGGTCGAAGACCCGCTCGGCCTCGCCGAAGCGCCCCAGCCGCCACAGGCTGAGCCCGTAGCCGTGCAGGCAGCGCAGGAAGGGGCGGTTGTCTGTCCAACCCCAGGACAGCACGCCGCTGAAGTCGGGGCCCAGGCTCAGCTCGCCGATGCGCACACCGACCTCGTAGTGCACGACGGCCTCTCTGGCGCGGTCGAACACCAGGTTGCCCAGGTGGGCGTGGGCGTCGAGGCAGCGCAGGTCCGCCTGGCAGAGGTCCATCAGGGCCCGCAGCGCCCCCTGGAAATCGCCCGCGGCCTTCAGCTCGGAGGAACGGAGGATGGGATCGTCCCAGGGGTCATCCGGGTCTTCACCGGGTATGACCTGCTCCATCTCGTACTCGGGACGGGGCCCGCGGGCGATGATGGGCCGGGCATACTCCGGGAGCGGCTGGCCCTCTTCACCCCAGTACTCATCGGCGGGGTCCCAGGTGCCCATTTGCTCCAGTGTCAGCGGCTCCAGGCCGATGGCCGCCGCGTCAACCCGGGTCCTTAGAATCTCCCCTGAGAGGTAGGGATGGCCGGCGCAGCGCCACATCTTGCGGGGCTTGACGGTGACGATGGTGCCGGGTATGGCGTTCCAGTAGCTGGGCGCCCGCAGCGTGATGTCCTTCGCCGTCCCCGGGAGGCGGCACCGGGTGGCGCGGTCTCTGACCGCCAGCGCCACCAGCTCCACCGGCCGGCCTAGGTCCACGTCATCGGCCGCGGCCTTCTCGGGCCTGCGGTCAATAACGTCTCTCAGCCTGTCACTTTGCCGGCTGGCCACATGGCCTCCGGCAGAATCCTATTACCGCTGGTCCTGCCGTGTCAAACGGCGAACCAGTGGCCCAAGTGAGGACGCCCCGGCGCTGCCAGCCCACGGAGAGTGACCTCCCGCTGGGGAGGCCACTTCCGCGTAAATGCGTGGTTGCGGATGGCTCTTCCGGGCGCTAGAAGCAGATCGCGGGAAGGGGTATGCCGCCCATGTAGAGCTGCGGCAGGCAGCACGTAGCCTCGGTGCCGACGGTGACGGCGGCTATGATGGCCAACACCACCAACGGAAGGGCTACTCTGGCCAATCTCCTGAACATCCAGACCTCCTTCAGGTCGCCAACGGGGGGGGACCTCTGCTGCCTTGCTATTATCCCCCATCCGGCTCTCACCGGCGTCTCAGGCGGGAGTGGGGGCCTCACAAAACTCCTGCCAGCGGAGGTGGTGCTCAGGGGTGCTCCTGGATCCGGCCGTGCCGGACGAAGGCCAGGAGACGGCCGTGCCGGACGAGCATCCAGACGAAGCCGGCCAGCACCGCCGCGCCGGCCAGCTCGGTGAGGTAGGTGCCCGGAGAAGCCAGCAACTGGTCCACCATGGCCTGCTCCCAGTTGCCCTGCCACACCGTGGGGAAGGAGGGCCCCAGCGCCGGCCAGAGCAGCGTGTGGGGGTCCCACCACATCCCGTCCAGGACAAGGTGGGCCAGTATGCCCAGGCCCAGCACCAGCAGCGCGGGCTGCCGGCGGCGAAGATGGAGGACCAGGCCGGCCAAGAGGACGATCATCAGGAACAGGAGGGAGTGGCCGAACAGCCGGACCCCGAAGGTGCCGTAGAAGATGCGCCCCAGCGGCTTGTCTATGAGGTCGGAGACGACCGTGCCGGCCAGGAAGACCCTGAGATCGATGCGGCGGGACAGCGTGGTCACCCACTCCTCGATCCGGCGCCAGGGGGCCGCCTGACCGGCAGCGGCGGCGCCCGCCCTCTCCGCATCAGGGCCGGAACGGCCGCCGGCAAGGCCGGTGGCGACCACGGCTGCGCCCAGGGAGATTCCGGCGTGGGCCAGGAGGAACATCGCCTCACATGATATGGCGGCGCCCGCGCGGCTGCAAGGCCAGCGGGGGGGAATCCGGGGTCCGGGCGACTAAGTGTTCAGGACGCGTCGAACCATTGCCTTCATCTGGTCACTTTGGCAGTGGGGAGCGAATAGTGAAACCGACCTCTCGAGGTCGGTTCTTTGTTTTGCGGCCTTTCCGGCCGCGCAAGGAGCCGACTGTTGCCGAAGCCGCACCGGAGGTGTCCTTTGTTCGACCAGGAATGGCTGGAGTCCCCCAACCAGATGGAGCCCTGCGTCAGGTGCCGAACCAAGGGAGTTGTGGTGTGCCCCGAGTGCCAGGGTACCGGCGAAAAGCGCAACGACTCCTACGTCGTTGTGGGGCGGTGCCACCGCTGCGAGAACGTGTCCAGGGGGTTCATAACCTGTCCCAGTTGCCTGGGTGAGAAGCAGGTCGAGGCCGGGCAGTTCCGGGCCAATTTCCGGCGCGAGGCGGAACGCCTGCGGTCCATCCCGGCGGTCTGGGGGCTGATCATCGCGGCACCACCGCGGCGAAGGGCAGTGCTTCGGCTGACGCCGCCGGGCCTGGACCTGACCGGCCTGCCCTTCAACTGGTGATGTCTGGGTTCCGGGAGTGCCCCAGGGCGGTAACGGGGTAGTGCCCTTCGGTCCTGGCCTTCTGCACCAGGCGCCAGACGGCGCCGCCGTACTCCTTGCGCCATCTCAGCACCATCTGGCACCCCGGCGGCAGGTCCTCCGCCCGCAGCGGCGCGCCGTCCAGTATGAGAATGGGGATGCCGTCGGAGCTCAAGGGATGGTCCACGGTCAGGATCCCCATCCGGTGAGACCCCGGGGCGCATCTCACGTCGACCACGACCTGGGTGGGTTCCTCCATGGCATTCGCTCCCGCGGGTCCATTCTACCACCCCTGTGCGGTTTGGTTGACGGTTTGCCGGTCAACAGGCTATGCTATTCTGACCATGGCGGGTGCCATGGTGAACGGGCCCGCCGAGGTGGTGGAACCTGGTAGACACGCCATCTTGAGGGGGTGGTGAGCGTAGCTCGTGGGAGTTCAAATCTCCCCCTCGGCACCAGAGGGCGGCGTTGCCAAGTGGTTAAGGCGAGGGTCTGCAAAACCCTTATACAGCGGTTCGAATCCGCTCGCCGCCTCCATTGATCCGTCCCAACTCAGTCCTCCGCACCGCCGCGCGAGCGCGACTGGCGGTCCATCTCCTGGAACAGCGATGTCTTGCCCGTGCTGGAAGCGATGCCCCAGTCCCGGTATCCTTCCCGGATGATGGCCAGGTACTCCGGCGAAGGCTTCGACTCTTCGACGCGGCCCCTGGCGATGTAGGTCACCGCCTCCACGAAGTCCCCGTCCTCAGTCACCACCTTCACGTTCAGGTGGTC
>CALMBS010000116.1 GCA_937860285.1 uncultured Chloroflexota bacterium | reverse complement strand
CACCCTCGCTGCGGGCTATGGAGACGAACTCCTGGTATATGGGGTCACCGGCCTCATCCAGGACCCCGGAGACGTTGGTGCCCACCAGGCCCGGGTTCCGGGAATCCATCAGCAGCACGGGCCGGGTGTCCTGGACCCAGAAGGTGCCGTCGCCAGTCCCGGTATCCCAGGCCATGCTGCCGATCGCCTGCAGCGCGTAGGCCTGGGCCTGGTCAGCGGTCATCAGCCCCGCCTGCTCCATCTCCTGGACGAAATCGAGCGCCCCGCAGGCCAGCTCCACGGCGTTCCTGGTCTTGTCTTCCGCGTCCCGCATCTTGTCCGCCTGGAACCGGGGCAGCGCCCAGTAGCCCCAAAAGCAGGCGAAGGCTGCGATCACCACGAAGAACACCCCCAGCAGCTTCAGCAGGATGCTGACTCGTATCTGCCTGCCCCTTCTCGTCATCTCAACCCGACTCCTCTCGTCCGGTGAAACAGGCTTGTCCGGCGCTGCCGGTGCGGTCCGGGTGCAGTCTAGGTGGCCCGGCTCACGCCGGGGTCACAGTGAGACTCACCCGGTTACCATAATCCTCTCATACGGCGCGGATTAAGTCTCAGCGGTGTAATGCGCCTGGGGAGCTCTAGACCTTGAAGGCCGACACCGCCTTCTCCATCTCCTCCGACATATCGCTCAGCGACTGGGCCGCCGAGCCGTTGTCCTCGGCCGGCGGCGGCGGAATCTCACGCGGGTCTCAGCAGCCCGCCGGCGGCCGGCCGGCCCCGGGCTGCTGCCGGGGCCAGCGGCCTAGCCCAGCAGCACCGTTCCTATCCGGCCCATGTCAGAGAGGCACTCCGTCCAGGCTTTGCCGTTGGAACGCCCCCCGTCAACGATCAGGTTGGCGCCGTTGACGAATCCCGACTCGTCCCCGGCCAGCCACAGGGCCGCCCGGGCGATGTCCCCGGGCAGGCAGGCCCTGGGGACAGGCTGGAAGGAGGTGAAATGCTCCGTGAGCTGCGGCAACCTCAGGGCGTAGGCCTCCCGGGTCATGCCGGCCGCCTTCTGGAAGGCCCCGGTGACCACGAAGCCGGGGGAGATGCAGTTGACCCGGACGTTGCTTTCCCCCAGCTCCATGGCCGCCATGCGGGTCAGGTGGATGACCCCGGCCTTGGCCACGGCATAGCTGTGGTCGGAGTCGCCGGTGCGGAAGCCGGCCACGCTGGCCATGTTGATGATGCTGCCCCGGCCCCGCGCCTTCATCAAGGGAGCGGCGTACTTGATGCCGATGAACGCCGCCCGGAGGATCTGCGCTACCGTCCGGTCAAAAGCCTCCACCGGGATGTCCTGGATGGGGGCAAAGACGCCGGCGCCCCCCGCGTTGCTCATCAGGCAGTCCAGGCCGCCGAAGTCGCGGACGGCCAGGTCCAGGGCCGCCTTGATGTCAGCCTCGCGGGTCACATCAGCGTGAACATAGGCCGCCTGCCGGCCCAGGTCCCGGGCGGCCGCCCCACCCCTGTCGTCATCGATGTCGGCCATCACCACGCGGGAGCCCTCTTCAACAAAGAGCTGCGCCGAGGCCAGGCCGATGCCATCGGCGGCGCCCGTGATCAGCGCTACCCTGCCGTCCAGTCTCGCCATCTTCTTTACCCCCGTTCCGCAGAATCCGGGACCCGGCCCGGCACCGGGGTCATGCTATCCCGGGCCGGGCCGGATGTATGTCGGGCAAACCCCGACAGGAGCCGACGTGACACATCCGTGAAGGGCGCGGCGGCCGTCGAGACGCAGATGAGAGGCAGAGGGCGCATAATGGCCGAATGGTCCGGAGGCCCCGTATGGGCCCGGGGCCGGAAGAGGGGATTGCCAGGCAGATACTAGTGTAGTCCTGCGAGGGGGTCGAGCCTTGGGCCTTGAAGAACGCGACTACTTGAAGGACCTGCATTATCCCAGTTGCACCTGCATGGCATGCTGGCGAAAGCGTTCCGAGAGAGCGGCCAGAGAGCACTGGTGCGACCGGCACGATCGGCCAATGGGCCCGGGCGGCTGCCAGCTGTGCCAGATGGAGGGCGTGGCAGAGCCCTCCCCCGAAGGCCAGAAGGACGCTCCACCCCGGGGGACGGCCGACGGGCAGCCCGCGGCGACACAGGCCCCGGCCGCCGCCGACGCCGGGTCACAGCGCGGGACCAAACTGGGAGGGACCCTGAAGGGCATCCTCGGCAGGAAGCACGGCGGTTGAGCGCCGGACGCCGCCACCATTGCCCGGCACACCCACTGGAGCGAAGGGGGAATCATGATGGACCTGGATGAGCTTCTGCAACTGATGGTAGACAAGGG
>CALMBS010000115.1 GCA_937860285.1 uncultured Chloroflexota bacterium | reverse complement strand
CTCCGGTGCTCCACCATGTCCCAGTACTGGCGGCTGGCATCCACCTTCTTCAGGTACTCGGCTATCTCGTCCTCCGGCCAGCCGAACTGGTCCTTGAGCCTCTTCTCCAGGGCATCCCAGAGCTCCATTAGCTCCAGGTTGGTCTGGCAGATCTCCTGGCAGCCTTTGCAGTGCATACACATGAAGGCGTTGACCGCTTCCTCGCGGGTCACCGGCTCACCGGCCAGCAGTCTCTTGGCCAGGGCGATCTTGCCCTTGGCGGTCACCGCTTCATTCTGGGTCACCAGGTAGGCCGGGCAGACCGCCACGCAGTTGCCGCACTTGGCGCAGGCGTGCATGCTGAGCTCGTAGTCCAGGCTGTCCAGCTTCTTCTCTTTGCCCAGGACGGCGGTGGCCAGCCGTCCGGTCACCGGCGCCAGCAGCAGCATAAGCCGCATGGCCGGGCCAAAGACGGCGGGCCGGAAGACCAGGCTTCCCACCCCCCTGGCTCCGACGCGGAAGAACTTGCCGGGGTTGAGGATGCCGGCGGGATCGGCCTGGGCCTTGAAGGCCACAAGCTGGCGCAGCCGGGCGCCGTCATAGAGATCGTGGACGAAGGCGGCATTCCACAGTCCCAGCCCGTAGGGCTCCGCGCCGCGCAGCACCGCCGCCTTGGTGATCATGGTCACCAGCGGCAGGTTGATGTAGTACCTCCGGGTCCGGGAATCGCACAGGAAGGTTGACATAACCAGCGCCTTCTGCCCGTCGATGATGTAGGAGTCGGTGCAGACCTCCACGCCGAAGTAGCCGCCCAGCTTCCTGGCTTTGGCGATGAAGGCCGCCGCGTTGGCGACAGGTATGATGACCTCGCTGGCCAGGATGCTCGGCCCGAGGCGCTTGGTCTTCATGCCGAACAGGCGCTCGTTCCACAGGAAGCTGGCCGCGTATGGGGGCGCCTCTTCGATGCCGCGCGCGTCCTCCCGGGACAGGTAGTCGCTGAAACGTCGCTCGTCCTCGGGACTGCCGAACTCCACCAGGACCGCCGCGCCCTTGCGGAATATGTCGGTACGGGTGATTCGGTTCACGTCGCCCAGGTGGTTGGAGTCCAGGAACCGGATGACATTGGGCGCCGACGGCGTCCCGCTCACCTCACTGGCATAGCGCCCGATGAAGGCGAAAGCGGAGCTTTCGCTGGCGAAGTAGACCAGGCGCGGGAACGAGCCGGCGGGCACGTCCCTCAGGCGCAGGGTGGCCTCCATCACGATGCCGAACTCGCCCTCAGTGCCCAAGAAATGGCCGAAATCGCGGTCGGCCGGCGACAGCTCCCGGACCTCGCCGGCCCCGGTGACCACCTTCATGGAGACGATCTGTTTCGACAGGTGGCCGTACCTGAAGCTGTTGATGCCGTACCCGCCGGTCGCGATCCAGCCGCCTACAGTGGAGAACTTGCTGGACGGGTAGGTCTGCAGGCACAGGCCTTCCTTCCGGGCCATGATGTCGATGTCGCCCCACCGGGCGCCCGCCTCCACGGTCACGGTCTTGCCGGCCGCGTCAAGCGCCAGTATCCGGCGGAAGGGGGACAGGTCGATGACTATCCCGCCCCCGGTGGGGACTACCCCGCCGAAGCCCCACGAGGCGGCCCCGCGGGGTATCACCGCGACCTTCCGCTCGCGGGCGAACGCCAGGACCTTCCGGACCTCCTCCACAGTCGCGGGCTGCACTGCGAAATCGGGCATTGTCCGGAAGAGTACCCGGGTCATCACCGGCGGCAGGTCGCCGATGTCCTGACTGTACATCGCCCGGTCTGCTGCCCCATCTATGACCTTCAGGTCCCCCGCCATCCTCTTGAACTCATCCAGTATCTTCATGGCCATGTCCTCCCGCCGGGGGTCAGGGTCTCCCGTCCCGTGCGGCCAGCTTCAGGAAGTTGCGGTACATCTGCAGCCCATTCTCGCCGCTCTTCTCCGGGTGGAACTGGGTGGCGACCAGGTTGCCGCGGACCAGGGCGCTGCAGAATAGCCCGCCGTACTCGGTCGTCCCCGCCACCACCGCCGGGTCGTCCGGTTCGGCCCGGTAGCTGTGGACGAAGTAGAAGTTGGCCCCGTCCGGGATGGATTCGAAGATCTCGTGCCGGAATGCCTGGCGCACCTGGTTCCACCCCATGTGGGGTATCTTCAGGCCCACCGGCAGCCTCCTGACCACTCCGGGGATGATACCCAGGCAGCGGTGCCGGCCTCCCTCCTCCGTCTCGTCGAAGAGGACCTGCATTCCCACGCATATGGCCAGGATCGGCAAACCGTCGGCAACCACCTGGCGGATAGCCCCGGAGAGGCCCAGGCCATCGAGGCTGCGCATAGTGTCGGCCGCCGCGCCCACGCCCGGAAGGATGACCGCCGCCGCCCGGCACAGATCACCGGGCTCGCTGGTCACGGCCGGCCGGCAGCCCAGGCTGGCAACGGCGTTGGCCACGCTGCGCAGGTTCCCCGCGCCGTAGTCCACGATGGCGATCTTCCCTGTCCTGCTGTCCATTCCGCTCTCCGGTTGATACGGCATACGGCAACCGCTTGCCGCATATAATCGTACTACCTGCCACCGTGTTTGTCAACACGCGGAGGATCACAGAATGACCACATCTTCGGCTACTGCAGGAAGCAGATGGCCGTCCGGGAGCGCGGGTCGGCCACCACCTGCGCGTGCATGCCGCCTGACGATGCCGGAACATCGATGAGCCGCATGACATCGCTGTAGCTTCCGGCGTCGGGCAGCAGGGTGCCCAGGACGTTCGGGGCCCGCTCGAAGAACTCGGCGTTGAACTGCGCCTCCGGCTCGCCGGGGTACACCGGCAGGTAGATGATCTGGGCCTCCACCAAATCGAGAAAGAAGTGGGTCCCGTAGGACACCTCGGGGACATGCCCGCGGTCTTCCCGGGCCATCTCCACCAGCACCGCGGCGTTCGAGATGTCCGAGAAACCCACGTTGACCCCCAGCTCCAGGTTGGCGCTGCCCCATCGGGCCGGACCCATCATGATTATACGGCCTTCAGCAATCGAGGGGTGATTGTTGATGAGGCCCACCACCCTGCCCAGGGACCTCTTCCGGTCAGCGGAAGCCATGTGCGAGTAGGCCAGCGGGTCCATGTACAGAATGTAGCGCACGTCCTTGACGACCCCGCCGGTGGTGAAATTGGCCGATCGGAAGAGCACTCTCTGCTTCTTGACGTCATCCGGGAGGACCACCGGCCCGCCCGCTCCCGGCACCGCCAGTGAGCGGCATTGCAGCAGGCAGATCCGGACGTCCCCCTTGCTGTCGACGTGGCCGGTGAACTCGGTGTCTATGGGGTATCCGAACGCCCTCTCCAGCTTGGTCAGCATCTCATCCATGATCTTGACAAAGGGAGTCCGGCGTATAAGGCCGTCAAAGGTGGCCACCAGCTTCCCGGCGGACTGCGGCGGACAGGCGCCGATGATCTCCGAGAGGTAACCCTCCGACATCAGCGACGCCGCCAGGTCCAGGCTGGGATAGTCGCAGTCCGCCAGCAGCCGGGGCAAGGGCAGGGTGGCGAAGGCGTTCCCTTCCAGGTCGATCAGGTCGGCGTTGCGCTGAGAGTACCTGGCTATGGCCGCGCCCGCCTCGGGCCGCAGCTGGGGATGGCTGACCGCGATCATGCGGCAGTAGTCCCCGGCCAGCCGGTTGACCGCCCGGGTCCCCAGCCCGAACACCAGTCGGATCATCCCCTTCTGCGGGTCGATGCGGCTGGTCCAGGCATACAGGTTCTTGGAGAACCCGACCCCGGCGAAGCTGGGAAAGAAGCGGTCCTTGTAGGGCATCCCGGAAACGCGCTGCACCAGTATGGCCATCTGCTCGTCGCTGTTCATCAGCCCCTGGCGGCAGCGATAGGCGATGGCATCCGGGTTCAGGGAGCTGGCATAGACCAGCTTCAGCACCCGCAGGAAGGCCTGCATCCGGTCCTCCGGGCTCCCCTGGTTGCCGCAGAACTCGCTGCGGTACTTGCCGGCAAAGGCCGTCATGTGGCTGTCCTCGAGGAGGCTGCTGGACCGGACTATGATGGGGGCCTGGCCGAAGTAGGCCAGCATCTCCCGGAACTGCTCCATGATCTCAGGGGGGAAGCTGCCGTTCAGGAACCGCTGCTCCACGTATTCGAAGGCCTCGTGCGAGATGTGGCGGTCCCGGGTCACCTTCAGCCGCTCCTGGAACAGGTCGTTGTCCACCAGGAAGGTGAAGAAGACGTCCGACCCGATGTAGAAGGAATCGTGCGCCTCCAGCACCCGGGAGAAGTCCACCGTCCCCCTGTCAGCCAGCAGGGCCCTCCTGGCCAGCAGCATCCCGGCGGCCTTTCCGCCGATGCGCCCGGACCCTATGATCCGGTTCCTGACGTCGATCAGGTCGTCCGCCGTGAAGTACCGGTCCGCCAGGTCCACGAAGGACCGGTTGTCCCCCAGGAGCATGTGCGCCAGCTCGCGCTTCAGGGAGGGCACCTCCGGCGCCTGCTTCTCGTCCTCCGGCGCCTGGTCCTGGCGCGCACGGCGGTGCTGCAGCAGCCGGGCATACACGCTCTGCCAGGGGGCCACCGAGTCCACCGCGGTGCCGCTGGACCTCTTCCAGGCCTCGGAGGACACCGCCGCCGCCTCTCCGCTGCCGAACAGAGGGGTCCACACCGTTCCCACCACCCGGTGGGGCACGAACATCTGCGGGGAGTACCGGCCCAGGACCTTCACCGGGTGCACGTAGGTCTCCCCCCCGACATGGTAGATGTCGATCAGTATCTGGGCGGTGTCCCTGATCCGGGCGATCGTGGAGTGGTCGTGCCCGCCGCGGGACAGGCCGAAATAGGAGATCGAGCCCAGCTGCAGCACGTAGGGGCAGATCACCTGGTAGAAGTTGGCCAGCAGCTCGTCGGTGGCCCACTCCGTGACCAGGGCCGACAGATTGTCAAAGACGTAGTAGGAGCCGGCCCCCTTTTCCTCGATGATACCGTGGACCGTGTTGGTGAAGACGTCCATCCCCGGTCCCGGCTCGACCTCGACCACCCTCAGGCCCTTCCGCGGCTCCAGTATGCGGGCATGGGGGGCGAACCTGAGGTAGGTACACTCCCGGCCGTCGGCGATGGTCCGTTTGGCGAACCCCCGGGCGAACCGGGCGTACTCCTGGAGATCGTCGGTCTGCCAGACCACGTTGTCACCCGGAAAGAACCCCCCGATGAGGTGGTCCAGTTCGTCGATGCCGCTGCTGATGGTGTCCTTCATGCCGGGGCCTCCGCCGACAGGCCCGGGAATTCAGAGGGGGCCTGTCAATACCATTGTAGCATTCCCGGCGAGGTTGTGACCGGCATGCGGTTGCCGGTGGCCAGCGGGAGACGGCCGGCCGCGGCTATGCGGCGGGCTGTTTGGGGGGCACCACCGTCTGGCATGACCAGCCGCCGTCAACCAGCAGGCACGTCCCATTGACGTAGGAGGCATCGTCTGAGACCAGGAAGAGGGCGGCATTGGCTATCTCCTCAGGTCTTCCCGGTCTTCCCTGGGGGATGAAGTCCACGTCCAGGAAGTTGAACATCTCAGCAGGCATCATCCCGGTGACCGTCATGCCGGGGCAGATGGCATTGGCCCTGATGTTCTGCTTGGCGTACTCCGCAGCTATCGACTTGCACAGGAGGATCATCCCGGCCTTGGACGCAGAGTACGGGGAGAATGTCGGCACCGCTCCGATGCCGTTGGCCGACGAGGTGTTGAGGATAACCCCGCCACCCTGTCTTATCATGATGGGGATAGCCAGCCTCGAGGCCAGGAAGGCGCTCTTCAGGTTGGTATCCTGGACAGCATCCCAGTCCTCTTCCGTGAGATCGGCGACGAGGCCAAGTCTGCCCACGCCCGCGTTGTTGTGAAGAATGTCCAACCGCCCAAAGGTATCCACGGTCTTTCTGACCATCATCTCCACTTCGGCCGCTTTGGACACATCGGCCTTGATGGCGATGGCCTCTCCCTTGTTCTTCCTGATCTCAGCGACCGTCTTCTCTGCGGTTTCCATGACGCAGTCGACCACGCTGACCCTGGCACCCTCCCGGGCGAACAGTATGGCGGTCGCCCGGCCTATGCCGGAGCCGGCTCCAGTGATCAGGGCTACCTTGCCGTCTAGTTTGCCCACTTTGAACCTCCTTCGCCGACAGCCTCTTTG
>CALMBS010000114.1 GCA_937860285.1 uncultured Chloroflexota bacterium | reverse complement strand
AATCGCGAGCAGACTTCCATAGCATTTCCTGTTCTTCGCTCAAAGCCAGGTCCATCTTCGTCCCCCTTCTCTTCTTATTTCTTCGGCGCCGGCTTGGGCTCCCTCGGGAGTCCCAGAGCACCGGCGGCGGCGTTGCGGGCCACTTCGGTGGTGCCAGCAGCGATGGTGTTGCAGATTGTGCTCAGGTAAAGGTGCTTGAACCGCCCGTTGAGTACGGACCACTTGTCCTTCACCGGGTCAGTCTGCCGCCAGTTGCCGCCGACCGGTCCCAGCTGCCCATACATGCTCAGGATCTGCATGCCCACCTGGGCCACGCGCTGGGTGGTCACGCCGCCCAGGACCTTAACCGTATTGGCCGTGCCGGTGACGTTCCCGCCAGTCAGGGCCAGGAAGTTGAGCTTGAGTCCCACATTGCGGGCCACTTCCTGCTGGATGGCCACTTCCGCCAGCCGGTTGCGGATGATCTTGTTCTTGGACAGCGGCACGCCATCGACGTCCTTGGTCTCCTTGCAGTACTGGACCAGCAGGTCGATGTCCCGCCTGATGTTGAGCAGCAGCATGACGCCGTAGGCCCTCTCGTGGCCCAGGGCCGCCATGACGATCTTCCAGCCACCGTTGATCTCGCCCAGGAGGTTCTCCTTGGGGACCTTGGCATTGTCGTAGAACACCTCGCAGAAGGCCTTCAGGCCGCTCATCTGCTCCAGCACCCGCATGGTGATGCCCGGTGTCTTCTGGTACTCCACCAGGATGATGCTGATGCCGCGGTGCTTCTTGGAGAGGTCGGGGTCTGTCCGGCAGTACACCGGCGCCAGGTCGGCCAGGTGGGCCGCGCTCTGCCAGGTCTTCTGCCCGTTGAGCACAAAGTAGTCGCCCTGCAGCTCAGCCTTCAGCTGCAGGCTGGCCAGGTCCGACCCGGCGTTGGGCTCGCTCATACCCGTGGCGCCCTTGATCTCGCCCCGGATCATCATGGGGATGTACTTCTGCCGCTGCGCCTCGGTGCCGAACTCCAGCAGCAGGTCGCCCATGCCGCCCACGAACTGGTAGGGGTCCAGCCCGGGGGAGCCACGGTAGGTCATCTCCTCTTCCAGGATCATCTGCTTCCAGAGAGGCTGCTCGTGGCCGCCGTATTTCTTGGGCCAGGTGAGCCCCAGCCACCCCTTAGCCGCGAGTTTCTTCTGGATCTGTTTGCTGACCTCGTGGATGGCGGGAAATGCGTCTTCGTGATAGCAGTCCGGATCCACGCCCGGCCAGTCTTTCGGCAGTTCTTTGTCGAGGAATTCCTTCACCTCTTTGCGGAAGGCTTCTTCCTCAGGAGTGAATCGAAAGTCCATCTCTACCTCCTTTCCTTGCGTCTTGCGTCTAGAGTCCCAGTTCCTTGGCCACTATTTCGCCGTGATAGGCGTTGTTCCCGAAGGAGGCCTCCGCCACCACGGCCTGCTTGGTGAAGAGGTGCATATCGTGGTCGTGCTGGAACGCCATGGCCCCGTGAATTTCATGGCCCAGCGCGGTGATCCGGCGGGAGGCCTGGCCCATCAGGGCCTTGGCCA